>JBIKMK010000684.1:0-2851 GCA_044359315.1 Bryobacteraceae bacterium
GGCGGCGCCACGCTGCTGCTGGTGCGCGCATCACCCGCGTGCATCGGCCCCCGGTTACCACCGTGTCTGTCCTTGATGCCTACAGCTCCTTGCGATGCGCCGCTGGGTGCCCTTCCTGGCAGAGCCGTGGCGCGATAAACTCTGCGTAAGCCTCATGAGATTGCGCTGCGCCATTCCGCTTGCTGTTCTGCTTGGATCTGTTGCGCCGGTCTCCGCGCAGGATCAAGAGTTTGCCCGGTCGCAGAGCTTTCTCAAGACCTATTGCCAGGCCTGCCACCAAGGCAGTTCCCCCGTGGGCGGGTTCCATCTGGACCGTGTCGCCACGCCCGCCAGCCTCAGGTCAGAGGCCGCAAAATGGGGCTCCATGGCGCGTCGCGTCCACAACGGTGAGATGCCGCCCAAGGGCGCTCCCAAGCCCACGGTGGACGAACTGGAGCAGTTCTCGCAATGGGCCACGCAAGCGTTGCGCGCAGCCGCCTGCGCCGGTGGCATCAAGCCCGGCCCGGCCCCGATTCGCCGCTTGAATCGCGATGAATACTCCGCCACCATTCGTGACCTCCTCGACATTCACCTGGACATCGGGTCGGCCTTGCCGGCCGATGGCGGTGGTGGCGAAGGATTCGACAATGCCGCTGAAACTTTGTTCCTGTCGCCCATCCATTCTGAGAAGTACATGGAAGCGGCCAAGTTCGCCACGGACTTTGCGGCTAAGGAGTTCAAGTCGCGCCAGAAGCTTCTGATCGCCAAGCCCGGCCCGGGAGTCAGCGAGGAACAGGCTGCCCGCAAGATCCTGGAAGCGTTGCTGCCTCGGGCGTTCCGGCAGCCGGTACCAGCAGCCGATGTAGCGCTTTACGTCGGCCTCTTCAACGCGGCCCGGAAGCAAGGGCGCGAGTATGAGGAAGCGGTCTTTTTCTCGATCCGTGGCGTGCTGGTCTCACCCAAGTTTCTGTTCCGCGTGGAGCCGCCCAACCGGACCGCATCCGTACAACCTGTCGGCGATTACCAACTAGCCTCCCGCCTGTCGTACTTCTTGTGGGGCAGCATGCCCGATGAGTTGCTATTGGATGCGGCAGCCTCGGGCAAACTGCGCGAACCCGCCGTCTTGAAGTCGCTGGTGGGCCGCATGCTCCGCAATGACCGCTCACTCGGCTTCGCCCAACGCTTCATCGAACAGTGGCTCGGCACGCGGGATCTGCTGGGCACAAAGAAGCCCGACCCCAAGCTCTACCCCATGTTCGACAACGATGAAGAGCTGCGCAGCGACATTCGCTTGCAACCGGTGCTGTTCTTTCGCGAGTTGCTGACGCGGGATCTGCCCGTGTTGGACCTGATCGATTCCACGCACACCATCGGCACCAGCAATCTGGCCAAGCTCTACGAAGTGAAGCTGCCCGTGCCGCGCGATGCCTCCAAACAGCCGCGCTGGATGGAACTGCCGCCCAACAGCAACCGGGGCGGCATCCTGGGCATGCCCGCCATCATGGCCGTGTCGTCTTACCCCTACCGCACCAGCCCCGTGCTGCGCGGAGCCTGGATTCTCGATGCCATGCTGGGCACGCCGCCGCCACCGCCGCCACCCAACGTTCCGGCGCTGGAAGAAGCCAAGGCCGGCGCGGCCAACCGGACCATGCGCCAACGCTTGGCCGATCATCGCGCCAACGCCGTCTGCGCCAGTTGCCACAGCCGGATGGACGGGCTGGGCTTTGCGCTGGAGAACTACGACGTCATCGGGCGATGGCGGACCGAGGACGCCGGGCAGCCCATCGACAACTCCGGTGATCTGGGCCCCGTGCACTTCAAGGGCTCCGGCGAACTACGCAAGGTTCTGCTGGACCGCAAGGATCTGTTTGTGCGCAACCTCACCAGCAAGATGCTCGGCTTTGCGCTCGGGCGCGGCCTGACGCTGGAAGATTCCTGCACCGTCGATGCCATCGTCGAAGAAGTGAGAAATAATGGTTACCGGGCGCAGGCGCTGGTGGAAGCGATTGTGCTGAGTATTCCGTTCCGGTATCAAGCACCGTTGCCCGTGGTGAAACCATCGGCGGTGCCGGTTCCAACGAAGGTGGCCGCGCTTCAGCGGCCGGCAGAGCGCAAGGAGTAATGGCCAGCATGAAGAACCGTCTCGATCTATCACGAAGGTCAGTTCTACGGGGCGCGGGTGTCGCGCTGGGCTTGCCGTGGCTGGAAGCCATGAAGGCCGCTCCCGCCTCCGCCGCTACCGGAGCCTCAGCCAACCCGGTCCGCATGGCGATGCTCTACATGCCGAACGGTGTGAACGTGCCCTCCTGGACGCCCAAAGGCAAAGGCCGTGATTTCGAACTCTCCCCCACGCTAGAGCCACTGGCCGCACTGAAAGACCGCGTCACGTTGTTCTCCAACCTCTGGAATGAAGGCGCAAAAAGCGGCGACGGCCACTACGTCAAAGAAGCGGCCATCCTCACCTGCACCACCATCAAAAAGACGCAGGGCGCGGACCTGGCTAACGGCATCTCGGTGGACCAGTTGGCCGCCCAGCGCACCGCCGGACAAACGCCGCTGCCATCGCTGGAGCTAGGCGTGACGCCGGTGGCCATTGGCGTGGATGCGGTGGTGGGTTACACGCGCGTCTACGGGTCGCACATTGCCTGGGCCAATCCCTCAACGCCGCTGGCGCGTGAGATCAACCCGCGGTCAGTGTATGAACGGTTGTTCCGCGCCGCTTCCGGCACACCGGTGGATGCTGCAAAGATGGACGCGCTGTTGCTCGACCGTGTGTTGGGCGACGCCAAGCAATTGCGGGGCCAAGTGGGCACCGCGGACCGGATCCGTATCGATGAGTATCTGTCGGTCATGCGGTCGCTGGAGGAGCGTG
>JBIKMK010000685.1:0-2840 GCA_044359315.1 Bryobacteraceae bacterium
GGAAGTACGGTCCAGTGCGTACAGCAGAACATTGGTATCAACGAACTCTCGCTCGTCCTCGATGGCGGTCACTGCGCCGGGCATGAACCTCTAGCGAAACTCGTGCGGCTTTGTTTTATCTCTCATGCGCCTCGTCCCGGGTGGGTCTGTTTTGATCCATTGCAAAATCGTAGCCGCGGCGCATGTCAGCTAACAATGCCGCCATTGCCTCCTCGTAGGTCTCCCCTGCTTCTCTCTTTGCGGCGGCGTCTTCCAGCAATTCCGCCACCAGCGCCGTAATCGACGTATCCCGCTGGGCCGCCATGATGCGGGCGCGCTTGATCAGATCGTCCTGGAGAGAGAGGGTGATATTGCGTTTCGCCATAGCCCGAGACTAGCACACGTTTATGTGCCACACACAATCATGTGTTCGCTTCAACGATCGATTGCACTTGCGACAGGCCCCCACCCTGTGGTGACGTAGGGTGGTGAAACTCCGCTCCCAAGCTTGGTTCTCCGGCCCCGAATACTATGCCTTTGCCCGCCGAGCGTGGCTGCGCAGCGAGGGCTTTGGCCACGACATTTTTGATGGCCGGCCCATCATCGGCATTGCCAATTCCTGGAGCGAACTGAACAACTGCAACTCCCACCTGCGCACCGTGGCTGAGGCCGTCAAGCGTGGCGTGTGGGCGGCGGGCGGAGTGCCGCTGGAGTTCCCCACCATTTCGCTGGGCGAAATTTATATGAAGCCCACAGCGATGCTGTGGCGCAACCTGATGGCGATGGATGTCGAAGAATCGATCCGGGGCAATCCCATCGACGGCGTCGTGCTGCTGGGTGGCTGCGACAAGACCACGCCCGCGCAGATCATGGGCGCGACCAGTGCCGACATCCCCACCATCGTCGTCACCGGCGGACCGATGCTGGCCGGGCAGTGGCGGGACCGGAAATTGGGCTCCGGCACCGATGGCCGTAAGTTGTTCGACCTTTACCGCCAAGGCAAGATCACCGACCAGGAACTCTGCGAGATCGAAGGCGGCCTGGCGCGCTCCCCCGGGCACTGCACCGTGATGGGCACGGCCTCCACCATGGCGATCATTGCCGAAGCGCTCGGGTTGACGCTCCCTGGGAGCGCGGCGATTCCGGCGGTTGATTCGCGCCGCATGCAGATCGCCGAAGCCGCCGGGCGGCGGATGGTGGAGATGGTGAAGGAAGATTTGAAGCCTTCAAAGATCCTCACCCGCGAGGCATTCGAGAACGCGGTCACCGTCGATATGGCCATCGGCGGCTCCACCAACGCGGTGGTGCACCTGCTGGCCATGGCCCAGCGGGCGGGCGTCGCCCTGACCGTGGATGACTTTGACCGCATCTCCCGCCGCACGCCCTGGATCGTCAACGTGAAGCCGTCGGGCGAGTATCTGATGGAGGACTTCTTTGCCGCCGGCGGCGTCCCGGTCGTGATGAAGCAACTGGGCGACCGCATCCACGCCGGAGCGCTCACAGCCAATGGCAAGCCCATCGGAGAGAACATCGCCACCGCCGAATGCTACCTGCCGGAAGTGATCAAGCCGATGGCGGCCGAAGGTGGCACCGCGATCCTCTACGGCAACATCGCGCCGTCCAGCGCCGTTATCAAGCCCACCGCCGCGTCGCCCCATCTGCTGAAGCATCGCGGCCGGGCCTATGTCTTCGAGACGCGGGACCAGATGATGGCCGAGATTGACCGCGACGACCTGCCGGTGGACAAAGACACCGTGCTCGTCATGAAGAACGCGGGACCCAAGGGCGGCCCCGGTTTCCCCGAATGGGGGCAGATCCCGATGCCCAAGAAGCTGCTGGCGCAGGGCATCAACGACATGGTCCGCGTCTCCGACGCCCGCATGAGCGGCACCAGCTTTGGCACCGTGGTGCTGCATGTCAGCCCGGAATCAGCCATCGGCGGACCGCTGGCCATTGTCCGGACCGGTGATGAGATCGTGCTCGACGTCGAGGCGCGGCGCATTGATGTCATGCTGACGGACGAGGAGATCGCCGCCCGGCTGGCCGAGTTCGTCCCGCCGCCGCCCCACTACACCCGCGGCTATGGCCGCCTCTTCCTCGAACACGTTACGCAAGCACACTTAGGATGCGACTTCGATTTCTTAGAACGCCTGCCGTAGCCGCGCTGCTGTTGGTGGCCCTGTTCGTGGTGGCGAACCTGGGTGCCTTTGACGGCTATTTCTCCGACGACGACCTGGACAACCTGGGCTGGAACTCCTTTGTCGGCATCGACGAATACGGTCACGGCATCCGCGATGTCCTGCTGTCGCCCCACAACTTCCGGCCCGCCGGGCATATCTTCTATTGGGTGCTGGTCCGCGCGGCGGGTCTCGATTTCGCTTGGTACGTCGCGGTGATCCTGGCGCTGCATCTGGCCAACGGTGCCCTGGTATGGGGCCTGCTGCGCAAACTGGACCTGCCGCCGTGGCCCGCCCTCGCCGCCACGGCGCTATGGGCCTTCCACCCGGCGCTGACCATGGCCCATTGGAAGCCGATGTACGTGTTCGATCTGATGTGCGGTTCGTTCTGCCTGTTGACACTGCACGCGTGGCTGCGCGGGCGATGGGTGGTGGCGGTGCTGACATTCTGGTGCGCCTACAAAGCCAAGGAGATCGCCATCTTCCTGCCCGCCGCGATCGCGCTCTATGAGTTCACGGTGGGGCGGAAGCAGTGGAAGCCGCTGCTGCCGCTGCTCACCATCTCGGCCAGCTTCGGGCTGCAGGCACTGCTTGCACCGCGCGGACCCGAGACTCCCTACACCTTGCGGGTGAGCTTCGACGCACTTTGGACCTGTTTGCGCTTTTACGGCCCCGCGCTGGGCT
>JBIKMK010000686.1:0-2837 GCA_044359315.1 Bryobacteraceae bacterium
GTCACCCCCTTAAGTTCGGCGGGAATGGGGTGATAGATTAGGAAAGCTATGGCCAAGATTCGTACTGCAATGATCGGCACCGGCTTCATGGGCAAGGTGCACACAGAACAAGTTCGCCGTCTGGGAAATGTGGAGGTGGTGGCCGCCGCCAGCTCGACGCAGGAAGTGGCGCAGAGCTTCGCGGACAGCGTCGGAATCGCTCATGCGACCGGCGATTGGACCACGCTCGTCAATGACCCCGGCATTGATGCCGTCCACATTCTGACGCCCAACGCGCTGCATGCGCCGATGTCGATTGCCTTTGCTCAGGCGGGCAAGGCCGTGCTCTGCGAAAAGCCGCTGGCGATGTCGAGCGCCGAGGCGCAGCAGATGCTGGATGCGGCGGAGGCGGCGGGCGTAGTCCACGCCACCAATCACAACCTGCGGTTCTACCCGGTGGTGCAGTATGTGCGCCAGATGGTGGCCTCCGGTGAACTGGGTGAAGTGTTGGCCGTGCAGGGAACCTATTCGCAGGACTGGCTGCTCTACGACACCGATTACAACTGGCGCATTGAGGCTGCGGCCAACGGCAAACTGCGGGCGATGGGCGACATCGGCAGCCACTGGATGGATCAGATTCAGCATGTCACGGGCCTGAAGATCACCAGTGTGTGCGGTGAGTTGACCACTTTCCACAAGACGCGCAAGAAGCCGAAGGGGTCAGTCGAGACCTTCACCGGCAAGACCCTTCAGCCGTCCGACTACACCGAAATTCCGATCACCACCGACGACTTCGGCACGGTGATGCTGCACCTGGGCGACCGCGCTCGCGGCGCCTTCACCGTCAGCCAGATTTCGGCCGGCAACAAGAACAGCTTCCGGTTTGAAGTCTACGGCACCAAGAGCGGTGTCAGCTGGAACCAGGAGCGCCCGGATGAGCTGTGGATCGGCCACCGTAACTCGCCCAACCAGATCCTGCTGAAGGACGCCAGCCTGATGGGTGCCTCCGGCCAGTACGCGGACCTGCCGGGCGGCCACAGCGAGGGCTACGACGACAGCCACAAGCAACTGTTCAAGCGCTTCTACGCCCGCGTGGCCAACAAGAGCCTGCCGGTGGAGCACCCGACGTTTGCCGATGGTCTGCATGGCATGAAGTGCCTGGAAGCGGTGCTGGCCAGCCACGAGGCGCGCGCCTGGGTGGATGTGGCTTAGGCCGACGGCGCTAGCTCGGCAAGAACTGCTGATTCAAGATCTGCTCGATCGTATACGGGCAGATCTTTGGGAAAGCGGATTTTGCAAGACCCGTGTCGCGCACCGCGACAGCGACAGCCTTGGGATAGAAATCCGCAATCCGGTCGGCCAGATAGGCGCGGAGGCTGGGCATCTGTTTCAACGCCGCCTTCAAGTCGATTCGTTGGATGTCTATCGTGGCTCGCCAACTGCGGGATCGGGCACCGGTTTGAAACTGCCATTTCAATAAGTGCCCCACTAGGATCGCAAAACGGCTCTGGATCTCCAGCTTGTTACTGCGCCCCATGTCCTCGATCTCCTGGGCGATGTTCATGATGTCAGCCTCGGAGAACCGGCCCGCGCGCAGCAACTCCGCGCTTTTCTCCGTCCAAAGAAAGAAATCCTTTTCGTAGAGTGTGCCCGCTGATTTCATCGCCCCTAGTGTAACCGGTTCTGGAAGACACTGCCGGCCGTGCAGGCGCCGCCAACGCACTTGCGGAGGCACTAAAGCGCCAAAATTTCTACTGCTTCCCGCACCAAAAAATCCGGCGGCACCAGCGCGAACGTCTCCGGCTGAAAGCCATAGAGCACGCCGCAGGATCTTGACCCGGCGTTGCGGGCGGTTTCGATATCCACCTTGGAATCGCCCACCATCAAGGTGCGGTGGCCGGAGGCGCCGGTCTCTTCCATCAGCTTCTGGATGCCGATGGGGTGGGGCTTCTTCTGTTCGAAGCTGTTGCCGCCGTAGATGCGGAAGAAGGTGGAGCTCAGTCCCAGTCCGTCGACGATGACATGGCTGATGCGGACGGGCTTGTTGGTCAGCACAGCCAGCCGCGAGCCTTGCGCAGCCAGACCTTCCAGCGTCTCGGCGACGCCCGGGTAGAGGCGCGTTTCGTCGAGGCAATGGTCATGGTAGTGGCGGATGAAGTAGTCGAGGGCGCGATCGACATCCTCCTGCGGTGCCTCCGGGCCTAGCGCGCGCCGGATCAGCACCGGGGCTCCGTTGCCCACGTAGCTGGCCACGGTGGCCGGGGCCAGCGGTGCTAGGTCCATCCAGCCACGGGTGGCATTGACGGCATTCACCAGGTCCGCCTTGGAGTCGATTAGCGTCCCATCCAAGTCCCAAATCACCAGATCAAATGGGCCAGTGGCGGCGGTCACGGTTTGTTCCAAATCTTTTGTACCTCGTCGTAGTTGCGGCGGAAACTATCCTTTAGATCGGGCGGGGTCAGCGCAGCCAATAGGCGTGAAGCCTCCACCACGTAGGGCGCGATCTGGGATTGGATGACGGCCTGCGGCAGCGTCTGGCGCGGGAAGGCCATGGCGATCATGACGATGGCGATGGAGATCAACAGTGCCCGCAGGAAGCCGAAAATGGCCCCCAGCAATCGATCCAGCCAGCTGATCCCGGCCCACTTGAACAGCTTGGAGAGCCCAAAGGAGATGATGCCGCCGGTGAGCACAAACAGCAGCAGCACCACCACAAACCCTAGTGCATTGGCCAGCGCCTGAGACGTGACGTACTCGCGGAGAAATGAGCCCGCCTCCGCATACCAACGGGAAGCGAACAGGATGCCGAAGATGGTGGCCGCCATCGAAATGCCGATGCGGGCCAAGCCCCGGGCCGC
>JBIKMK010000687.1:0-2828 GCA_044359315.1 Bryobacteraceae bacterium
GCCGGTCCACGTTTCGTCGGGGCGGGTGACGGTTGGGATGAAGGTGAAACGGGGGTGCACGGTGGCCAGCATCCGGAACTCGTCGCCGTAGAGTTGGCCTTGGGGGTAGCGGGAGCCGAAGATCAAGGTGATGGGCCGCGCGTTCGGCAGCGCGAGTTCGTCGTAGACCATGCCCCGGAAGGGGGCGATGCCGGTGCCGGTGGCCACCAGGATGGCTGGGCGTTCGCGGTTGCGCCAGGTGAAGGTGCCGATGGGGCCCTTCATGTTGATCGTGTCGCCCGGCTTCATGTCAAACAGGTGCGGTGACATGTGGCCATCGGCCACGCGGTTCAGGCAGAGCGAGAAACGGTTGCCGTCAGGCGTGCTGGAAATCGAGTAAGCGCGAGTGATCGTCTTCTCGCGGATCAGGTGCGAGAAAGAGACGAACTGGCCCGGCTGGAACTTCACCTCGGCCAACTCCGGCACGTCAAAAACGAAGTGGCGGACATCGGGTGCCAGCTCGCGCGATTCGATCATGCGGGCGATCATGCGGCCACCTCCACTTCAATGGCGGAAGCGGCGCGGGCCGCCAGAATGTCAGCCAGGGCAGGATGCCCGTCCAGCGGGTCCGTCACCACGACATCGGTCAGGTGGGGATGCGTCTCTCGGAGTTGGGTGATCAGGGCGGGGAGGTCACGCTTCAGATGCAGGCCGACCGTCAGAAAGTAAGGCACCACGACAATGCGCGTCGCGCCACCCGCCATCAATCGTTCAACGCCACCTTGCAGGCTGGGTTGTCCGCCTTCGAGGAAGGTGGCTTCGATCAACTGGCCTTCGGGCATCTTCCGCGCCATTTCGCGCACCACGATGCGAACGGCCTCATTGGCCGATTCGACGCTTGAACCATGAGCAAACACAGCGATACCAGTCATGTCTTCCTTTGATTAACCAGCGACCAGTTGGGATGCAGGCGGAGGCGGTGGCGGCGGAGCAAATCCGCTGAGCATGTGCAGAAAAGCCCGCCCGCGGCGGCGGCCATTGTTCTGCTGCATCTCCATGCGTTGCAGAAAGCAGAGCACGCCCAGGATGGAGGCATCGCGGATGACGTTCATGCCTGCGCGCTGGGTCATGGCTTCGCGATAGGCGTTTAACTGCTGGTCGAGCAGTTGCTGGATGGCCCCCGCCAGTGGATTGGAGGGGCGCGATTCGTAGATCAGGCCGCTTTGCTGCGTGCGGTGGGTCTTGATCATCGCTTCCAGCGCCTCGCGGACGTCATAGTCGATGACGCCGGGCACTTGTGCGGCAGCTTCAAACAGAGCGCGGGAGGCCACCATCAGCAGCGGTTCGTTTTCAGCAAGAAAGCTTTCGGTGACGCGGATATCGGCGTTGGGGATCGTGGTGGGATCGAGTTCCGGCCGCTTTTCGTGACGGCGGCCTTCCGCCAGAAACTCGCAATCGAAGGGGCAATCCACGGTCACTTCGCGTTCCTGGCCGCAGCAGGGCGAACAGATATCGGCGCCGACGCCCAGGCAAAAGCGGCGCGGGCGGCGGGTGTCGCAGATGCGGCAAACGGGAGCAGTTGGATCAGCCACGAACACTCAGGGTACCATCGGAAGTTCGCATGGCACTATTGCAGATCTACCTGAAAGTGGTGATTGACACCGATGAAAACGAAGACAAGCCCGAGAAGCTGGGCGCGGAACTGGTGCGCCAGGCGGAAAAGGTGTACGGGGTGCGCTCGGCCGAAGTGACGAGTATTGTGGAGGAGCACTAGCTGTCAGGAGGACCCGCATTGATCCCAGCCCCCGCGCCCTCGCCTGACCCGCGACCGACGCGTCACCGTCAGATCTACTGGCGGGCGGCGGTGGTGTGGCTGGGGATCGTGGTGGCGGAGGTTCTGCATGGCGTGTTGCGCAGCATCTTCCTGGTGCCGTATGTCGGCCTGCACCGCTCCAACCAGATTGGCGTCTTTACTGCCTCCCTGATCATTCTGGTGATCGTCCGGCTCTCGATCGGTTGGCTCCTCAAGTCGGAGCCGGAGGCGCGCCCGGGTAGGCTGCTGGGGGTTGGAGCGGCGTGGACGGTGCTGATGCTGGTGTTTGAATGGTCAGCTGGCCACTACGTGTTCGGGCGCACCTGGGACCAACTGGCGCAGGATTACCGCTTGGCGCAGGGCGGGTTGCTGCCGCTGGGGATGCTGGTGCTGTTGTTGTCGCCGCTGATTGCGGCTCGGCGATGGCGGTCCCGGTGAGGCGCACGGCGCGCCAATGATGCGGTGGCTAAGCGTTCGATTAAGGCATTGCCGGAGCGGCCATAGCCCCATGCGTCAGCTTGGGGCTATTTGCTGGCGTGTGAAGAAGCCCCAAGCTGACGCATGGGGCTATGTGGGTGGACGGAGGATTCGATCATGACCAGGGAAGATATACTTCATAACTGCCAAAACGGCGAAGTCATCGGATCTGAGTTGCCTCGATCCTGGGCAGAGGTCTTTGCTGCTCTTGACCAAGCCAGCATTCCGGCTGACTTTCTGGAAGACCGCGGTCAGGAAGTTCCCCAAGTGCGGGAGGAACCCCGAGGGCCTAGCTCAACCACTCAACCGTAGCCGCTTCCAGGAACGGCCCCAGGAAATTCCCGGCGTCGGCTTCCACCTGATCGAGCAGGCCGGCCGCATACTCGCGGCTGCCAGAGACGCACACCACGCAGATGGTGGAGCGGGTCCAGATGTCGTGGTCTTCGGTTTCCGCCACCGAGACGTTGAAGCGGTGGCGGATGCGGTCCCGTAGGCCTTTGACGTAGTGGCGCTTATCCTTGAGCGAGCGGGACTCGGTCAAGTGTAGTTCCAGCGTCAA
>JBIKMK010000689.1:0-2827 GCA_044359315.1 Bryobacteraceae bacterium
GTTCAAGGCTGTCCCGGTGTGACAACCCGCTGCGGCACAAGTGCCGCCCTCGCCCGGCACTCCGGCACGTCCGGCCGGAGCCCCCGAAGAATTAGCCCACACCGCCGCTGAACACAGCGCGGCCCCAATGATTCCAATAAGTTTCAAGATTCCCTCCCCTTCACCCAAAGCTGGATCGCTTTTCGCGATGTCGTGCTGACGGGTAATTCCGCCAACTGGTTTCGTTTAATCCACTTGAGCTGCTTTTCTTTCCCCGGCAGCGGTCGCGGAAGTCGTGCGAGATATACCGTGATTGTATACGAGTGGTTGACGATGCCGTGGCGCACCGTCCCCAGCTTCTCGCCCAGTTTGGCCTGCGGCAACTGGGAGGCTTCCGGCAACTCCCAAAAACCCGCCAGCCGGTCTGAATCCATGGGCCGCTGCCATAACAGCAACTCGCCCTCACGCTCCACGATGAGAAGCGTCATCGCCTCCAGAATGGGGACCGCGCGCCGCAGCTTGACGGGCAGCTCACTGGCCCGCCCCGCCTTGCGCCCTTCGCAGAACTGGGCCACCGGACACAGCAGACACTGCGGCTGGCGCGGCACGCACAGGGTGGCACCCAGCTCCATCATGGCCTGGTTGAACAAGCCCGCCTGTTGCGCGGGGATCAACTGGTCCACCGCCGCTTGCAGCCGCTTTTTGGTGACGCCCGCGCCGATGTCGCCCACATCGTTAGACAGCCTTGTGGCCACGCGCATGACATTGCCGTCCAGCACGGCATGCTTCAGCCCAAAGGCAATCGAAGCCACCGCCGCCGCCGTGTAGTCACCCACGCCGGGCAGCGCGCGCAGAAAATCGTAGTCCGGCTGGAAGCCACCGGCGTCCGAGATGGCTTGCGCCGCTTTCTGCAGGTTGCGGGCGCGGGAGTAGTAGCCCAAGCCGCTCCACATCGTCAGCAACTCTTGTTCGGGCGCAACGGCCAGAGCAGCGGGCGTCGGATACCGTTCCAGGAACCGCTGCCAGTAGGGGATCACGACACTGGCCCGGGTCTGCTGCAGCATGATCTCGCTGACCAGGATGGCCCACGGGTCCGCCGTGTCGCGCCACGGCAGGGGCCGGTGAGCGTGGGCATACCAATCGATCAACTTGCGGGCAAAGGGCGGCACGGTAGACTAAAGAGGTCCCTCTAAGTTTGCCTGAATGAGTACCCGCCCTGGCCAGTTCGCCGCTGGTTCCATCGAAATTCGTGGAGCCCGTGTCCATAACCTGAAGAACATCTCGGTCTCGATCCCGCACAACCAGTTGACGGTGGTGACGGGCGTGTCGGGCTCCGGCAAATCGTCGCTGGTGTTCGACACCATCTACGCCGAAGGCCAGCGCCGCTACGTCGAAAGCTTGTCCAGCTACGCTCGGCAATTTCTGGAGCGCATGGAGAAGCCCGATCTCGACGAGATCGAAGGCATCGCGCCGCCCATCGCCATCCGGCAAAAGAACACGACGCGCAACCCACGCTCCACCGTCGCCACCTCCACTGAGGTCTACGACTTTATGCGCCTGCTGTGGGCGCGCGCCGGGTCCACCTACTGCCCCAACGGCCACGGGGAAGTGCTGCGCGACACGGTGGATCAAGTGGCCACGCACTTTCTTGAGCAGCGCGCCGGCACTCGCTGGTACGCTCTTTTCCCCGTGGTGGTGCCGGACCTGGTGATCAAGACCGGCCCCAAGAGCGCCGCCAAGCCGTCCGCCGTCGCCACGGACCGCTTCCGCGATCGGCTGTTCGAGCTGCGCGCCAAAGGCTTCAACCGTCTCTACCAGGAAGGCAAGACGTTCGAGTTCTCGACGCCGGAGTCGCTGCTGGAGATCAACTTCAAGAAGCCGCTGTTTGTGCTGGCCGACCGGTTGGCCATGGGCAGCATCGACCGCCAACGCGTGGTCGACACAGTGGAGATCTGCTACCGCGAAGGCGGCGAAGTGATCTTTGAAGAGGCGGGCGTCTTCCCGGTCTACCAGATCCGCTACGCCGAAACGTTTGCCTGCAAGGCCTGCGGCACCACGTTTGCTGACCCGGAGCCGCGCCTGTTCAGCTTCAACAATCCGTTCGGTGCCTGCCCGCGCTGCCAGGGCTTTGGCAACACCATCGACTACGACATGGACCTGATCATCCCGGACCCATCGCGGTCTCTCGATGAAGGGGCCATCGACCCTTGGACCAAGCCCAGCTACAGCTGGTTCTTTGACGACTTCAAGAAATCAAAGCCCGGGCCGTTCAAAGACAAAGCTCGGTGGAAGATACCCTACGCGGACCTGACCGCGGAAGAGCGCAAGATCGTTCGCGAGGCGGTGTTTGCCTTCTTCAAGGAAGTGGAGCAGAAGAAGTACAAGGTCCACGTCCGCGTCTTCCTGGCGCGCTACCGCGGCTATGCCGAATGCCCGGAATGTGGCGGGTCACGCTTGCGGCGGGAGGCCGTGAACATCCGCTTGTCCGGTGCCACCATTGCCGACGTCAACCGCATGAACATTGCGGAGGCGGGCGCGTTCTTTGAGGGCATGACGCTGCGGCCGGAACAGCGCAAGGTGGCCGACAAGGTACTGGTGGAAATCCGGCAGCGGCTGAAGTTCTTAAACGATGTGGGCCTGGAATACCTGACGCTGGACCGGTTGGCCTCGACGCTCTCCGGCGGCGAAGCGCAGCGCATCCAGTTGGCTACGTGTCTGGGCTCGCGTCTGGTGGGGGCCACCTATGTGCTGGATGAGCCTTCGATCGGCTTGCACCATCGCGACACCGGGCGGCTGATCGCCATCATGGAAGAGCTGCGCGAATTGGGCAACACCATCGTGGTCGTGG
>JBIKMK010000688.1:0-2827 GCA_044359315.1 Bryobacteraceae bacterium
CGGAAATCGACTCGCGGACGTTCTCCGCCTCGATAATCGCCGTCCGCATATTGTTGCGAGTCATCTGGATGCCTTGTTCACGGATCACGGACCGCTGAACGAAAAGCCCCGCGACGGCCGTCACCACCACGGCCGCCAGCGCGCCGGCTACGATCTTTGTTCCCAGTGTCAAATTAATTACAACCCCTCACGTGAAGGTATCGGTTGAGGGGCTGAATGCTTCACTAAAATTTAGATCATTTCATTGACTTTGGGCATAAAGTTGGGCGATGGAAAGGACGATAAATGTGGTCCGCTTTATCGTGCATTGGCTAAAGCAAACGAGTCCCGCCGGGGAGAACAGATGGGGAATGGAGACGCTGGTGGTAGGATGGCGGGTTATGCCGATTTGCCAACCGCGTTTGGGCGGTCTGCCGGTGCGGCCGGCGCTACTTCATGGCGAGCAGGACCGATGAGCCCGGTTCCTCTGCGCGAGCAACTCGCTCGACATCGCACACTAGGTGCGGCCCCTTCCGATGAATTGGCCTGGCTGGCGCAGCGTGGGGTGGTCCGGCACCTGGAAGCGGGGGCGGTACTGAGTTCACCAGCCGCACCGGTGGAGAGCCTGTTCATCATTCTGGAGGGACATCTGGAAATGTCCGCAGACCGGGGTGCGGGCCGGAACAAGATCATGGAATGGCGCGGGGGCGACGTCTCCGGGCTGTTGCCATATTCGCGGCTGGTGAGTCCGCCGGGAGATGCGGTGGCGCAGGAGCCGACGGTGGTACTGGCGCTGCACCGGGACCATTTGCCGGAGATGATCCGGGAGTGTCATGAAGTGACCGCCATTCTGGTGCGGGTGATGTTGGATCGGGCCCGGACATTTACTTCCAGCGGCCTGCACGACGAAAAGATGATTTCGTTGGGCAAACTTTCAGCGGGCCTGGCCCACGAGCTGAACAATCCGGCCTCGGCCATTGAGCGCACGGCGTCGCTGCTGGAAGACCGGCTGGACGAAGCCGAGCAGGCCACGCGTGTGCTGGGTGCCGCGCGGTTGACGGACGAGCAATTGGCGGCCGTCGATTCGATCCGTGGGGCCTGCCTGGCGTCTCGGAGCCCGGGCGTGCGGTCTCCCCTGGCGCAGGCCGAGCGCGAGGAGGCAATTGCCGATTGGCTGAGCGATCACGGGTTGGATACACGGATCGCGGAGGTGCTGGCGGATACTCCGGTGACCCTGGCGGCGCTGGACCAGTTGGCCGGTGCGGTGCAGGGCCGGGAGTTGGAAGCGGTGCTGCGGTCGGCGGCGGCGGGCTGTGCGGTGCGGGGACTGGCGGCGGAAATTCAGGAAGCGGCGCTGCGGATTTCGGGCCTCGTGGTGGCGATCAAGGGCTTTACGCACATGGACCAGGCGCACGTGGCGCAGCCGGTGGATTTGGCGCTCAGCCTGGGGAACACCGTGGCGGTGTTGAAGTCGAAGGCGCGTGGTAAGTCCGTGGCCGTGAATGTGGAGTTAGAGCCGGGGTTGCCACCGGTGCGGGGGTTTGGGGGCGAGTTGAATCAGATCTGGGCCAACTTGATCGATAACGCGCTGGATGCCGTGCCGGAGGGCGGCGTGGTGGAGGTGCGGGCGCGCCGGGAATGCGAAAGTGTGGTGGTCTGCGTGGCGGATAACGGCACCGGCATTCCGGAGGAGATCGTGAAGAAGATCTTCGATCCCTTTTTCACCACCAAGCCCATGGGGCAGGGCACGGGCCTGGGATTGGACATCGTGCGCCGGTTGGTTCGCCACAATAGTGGCGACATCTCAGTGGAGTCAAGGCCCGGCCGAACGGAGTTTCGCGTCGTGCTGCCCGTGGCCGGGGTGACGGGAGGAAAGTCTTGAACAAGCCGGTCGTGCTGTTGGTGGACGACGATCCGCAGGTGCTGGCGGCGGTGCGGCGCGACGTGCGCTCGCGGTACCGGGAGAAGTACATGGTGCTGGGTGCCGCCTCCGGCCAGGAGGCGCTGGACACCATTCGCGAACTGAAGAGCCGTGGCGATTCGCTGGCGATGATCATCAGCGATCAACGGATGCCGGGCATGCTGGGCGTGGAAGTGCTAGCGCGGTCGCGGGAATGGTATCCACTGGCGCGGCGGGTGTTGTTGACGGCCTACTCCGACATTGACGCGGCCGTGCGCGCGATCAACGAAGCGCATCTAGACCACTATTTGTCGAAGCCTTGGGATCCGCCCGAGGAGCGCTTGTATCCGGTGGTGGATGATCTGCTGGATGCCTGGCAGGCGGCTTATTTGCCGGAAGCGACGGGGCTGCGTTTGGTGGGGCACCAATGGTCGCCACGGTCGCATGAGATCAAGACGTTTCTGGCCAGCAATCTGATTCCTTACCGCTGGCTGGACATTGCGCGGGACCCGGCGGCGCGGGTGCTACTGGATGCCGCTGGCGTCAACGCCACGGATCTGCCGGCGTTGATTTTCGACGATGGCTCGCCGGTGCTGCTGAACCCGGAGCCGCGGCTGGTGGCCGAGCGGCTGGGGCTGCGATTGTCGGCGGCGCGGGAGGTCTATGACCTGGTGATCGTCGGCGCGGGTCCCGCGGGGCTGGCGGCGGCGGTTTATGGCGCTTCCGAAGGGCTGCGCACGCTGCTGCTGGACCGCCACGCGCCCGGTGGCCAGGCGGGCACCAGTTCCCGGATCGAGAACTATCTGGGATTCCCCACCGGTGTGAGCGGCACCGAGTTAACGCGGCGGGCGTTGATGCAAGCGCAGCGGCTGGGCGCGGAGTTTCTGGTGCCGCTGGAAGTGACGGCGGTGGAGATTGAGGGCGGCTACAAGCATCTGACGCTGGCCG
>JBIKMK010000691.1:0-2819 GCA_044359315.1 Bryobacteraceae bacterium
GCGCCCTACGTGACCAAAGCCAATGGCGTACGCACGGCTCTACTGGCGGGCGTGAGTTTCGGGCTCTCCATGATCTCGACGCCGTTGCTGGTGCTGGGGCTAGCTGCGGTGGTGGGCTGGTTTTGGAGGGAGCGCGAATGAGCTTGTGGACACTCTACTTTCTGCTGCTGAAGGCCACCTTAAGCTCCTTTAGTGGCTTGGCCTCGCTGCCGATCCTGCGGGAAGACTTTGTGGTGCGGCGGCCGGTGCTGACCGATCGCCAATTGAACACGGCGCTGGTGATCGGCCGGACCACACCCGGGCCCAAGGGGCTGTATGTGGTCTCGCTCGGGTACTACGTCGCCGGTTACCCCGGGGCGGCGATGGCCTGGGCCGCGTTGGTGACCCCGGCGTTGCTGGTGGTGGCGATGCTGGGGGTAGCGGCGCGTTTCACGGGCGATCCGCGGGTGAAGCGCATGCTGCGGGCCGTGGTGATCGCCAGTGCCGGCATCAGTCTATCGGCGACCCTGCCCCTAGGCCTTGACGCCCTCACGACGCCGCTGGCCTGGGTGTTGGCGGGGGCGAGCCTGGTGATCCTGCTGCGGACCGAGGTGGATACGTTATGGGTGATGGCGGGCGCGGCACTGGTCAGCTTGGCGGCTTCAGCTTGGCCGCTTCGCTGAGCCCTCCCGATCCCGGTGGTGTTGGCCCCCGGGCAAGGCCGGGTTCAACTCCGCGGTGGTGGGGACAACCAGACGGAAGACCAACGTATTCACCCAGCCCCGCTCGGAATCCGCCCAAACCGGGGTTGCGGCCCCGGAAGTTCTAGAAGAACTTCCGGATCGCCTCGAACTCGCGTTCAAAGTCGCCCATCAGTTTCCAGGTCGCTTCTTCATCGGTCAGCCGTTGGAGCGGTTCGGAGGGATGTTCATGCTTGATCGCGCCAGGGGGCAGTTCATGCACCGTGACGCCCAGGCGGTTGACGGCCTGGTCGGCGGTGTCAATCAGTTCCGACAGATGGAACGTGGCGCCTTCTTTTTCAGCCTCGAAACTCGGGTTCTCCGTCACCCGGTGGTGAAACTCCACCGCGCGCCGGATCTGGACCGGCAAGTTCCATTCTTCCAGGGCAATCGCTGAAAGCGCCGCGTGATCGGCACCGATCACCTCGCGCTCGCACTCCCACAAGGGCTTGCCGCTGGCCAGCTTCATCTGGTCGACCTGTTCATATTCGGCCGGCATCGCCACCGCCATCAGCAGCTTCCCGAAATCGTGCATCAGGCCCCCGACAAACGCGCCTTCCGGGTAGTTGACCGACACGTGCTGCGCCAGATTGTCCGACATAACGGCGACAGCAATGGAGTGAAGATTGAAGCGGGCGGCCGACCAGATCTTCGGCGTCTTGACGCCCGACCACATCCGGGAGATCGACAGACCCAGCACGACGTTCCGCAACTTGTTGATTCCCAGCACCGAGATGGCATGCGGAATGGAGTTGATCTCACTACGCCGGGCATAGGCGGCCGAATTGACCAGGCGCAGCACATTGCCCGACATCACTGTGTCTTTCTCGATGATTCCGGCCAGTTCTGCATAAGCCACGTCTTCGCGGGCCAGCGTCGCCAGCAGCTTGTTCAGTACCGGCGAGAAGGGCGGCAGCTGGCCCAGGCTCTTGACGATTTTCGTGCGATAGTCCAGTTCAGCGGTGACCATGGTTTCTCAACCTTCTCTATCGGCGATAATCGAAGGGACTATTAGCCTATGGAGCCGCCGAATACCGAAACCACCGGGCAGGAGCTTGCGGCTCCCGTCCCACCCGCGCTGGATATCGCCGCGGACAACGATCTACCTCAAGACGCCTCGCCCCAACCACCCCGCGCCGTCGCACCTCCGGGCCCGCCGGCCATCGAACTGCGTGGGCTGACGAAAATTTACGGCGACAAAGCGGCCGTCGATGGCCTGAGTCTCACGGTTCCCGCTGGTTGTTTTTTTGGCTTTCTGGGCCCCAATGGGGCGGGCAAGACGACCACCATCAAGATGCTGATGGGATTGGCTCCACCCACCGTCGGGACGGTACGGATTTTGGGCCGTGTGATGCCCGCCCAGTCGCTGGAGATCCGGCAGTTGATTGGCGTCGTGCCGGACGACACGCTGCTGTTTGACCAGTTGACCGGCCTCGAATTTGTTGAGTTTACCGGGCGCATGTATGGCCTTCCGCGCCCCGTGGCCCAGGAGCGGGCGAAGGAACTGCTGGCTCTGTTCGAGCTGGATGGCGCCCCCCGCAAGCTGATCGCGGAGTATTCCAAGGGCATGCGCAAACGGACCGCCATGGCCGCCAGCCTGATCCACCGGCCCCAGTTGTTCCTAATGGATGAGCCGTTTGAAGGCGTTGACGCGGTCGGCGCTCGGCTGATGAAAGATATTCTGCTTGAACAGGTGCGGCACGGCGCGACAATTTTCTTAACCTCCCACGTTCTGGAAGTGGTGGAGCGCCTGTGTGATCGCGTCGCGATCATCAATGAAGGCCGCATCGTCGCCGATGGCACGGTGGGTGAGCTGCGTTCCGGCGCAGAGACGCTGGAAGATCTGTTTGTCCGGCTGGTGGGCGGCGGCCGAACTGCCGAATCATTGGACTGGCTGTAGGACCGCTGGAATTTCGAGCCGACTAAGGGGCGCATGTGATCAACTCCCAGGCACGGGCCATTCTCGTCACCCAGTGGCGCATGCTGATCAATTTCTACCGCCGCCACGGGCGGGTGGCGTTTATCCTGTCGGCCATCTTCAGCGTCATCTGGTATCTGGGCTTTGCCGCGCTGGCCGTGTTTGCCGCCGTCTTCCTGGCG
>JBIKMK010000690.1:0-2819 GCA_044359315.1 Bryobacteraceae bacterium
CCGGGATGGAGGCCGAATCGGCGGTGATGGCGACCGAATCGGCGCCCAGTGCCTTTTCCGCCGCCCAAGCCAGATAGGCCGAATCAGTGCCGCCGGAATAGGCCACAATCACGCGGCCCAAGCCACGCAGCACGTCGAACAGCTTTTGTTCCTTTGCCTCAAGAACGGCGGGATCAAGCTGTGGGGCCGCTCCGAGGGTTACCAAACTCGCCATCACTCCAGCCTACACCGATGGCGCACGGACCGCGCGGTCACATCTCGAAGCGACTGGCATTGGTCCCGGCTGTTTGGGGAAAGCCGTACACGTGGAAAGATGGCAACGCCGCGCCCGACGGCTTCAAGCGGCCTTGGGGGCTCGCAGCTTGCGCCGAAGCTTCCGGACCCAATCGCGCACCGCCTGTTTGAGGTTCTGGCGGCGCGCCAAGGCGGTGAACTGCGTGCGCTGCCCGGTGGAGAGAGAACGCTTGTACTGGCTGTCGCCCGCTAGAAAGTCATACTCCACCAGTCCCTGCTGGCGGAAATAATCGGCAGCCAGGGTATGGGCCACCAAGCCGGGCTTGATCCGGTTGTCCGCCTCATAAGCCAGGCCGCTCTGGTAGAACAGGACGCGGCCCTGGTAGAGGAAGTAGTAGAGCAACGCCACTTCCTGATCGCCGCAGGTAACGCGCAGCAGTTGTACGCCGGATGTGTCGAAGGTGCGCTGGATCAGGCGGCGGTGGAATGCAAGGAATTTGGCGGAGGCGAAAGAGCCCGGCTCACCGCGCCCGGTCCAAGCGGCCTGGTGCAGGGCGGCCAGTTGATCAAGGTAACCGAGTGCCTGCTCGACGGTGCCCGCCGCCGAGACCGACAGCGGGGCCCGAGCCTGGTAGAGCCGGCTGCTGCGGCGGATCTGGTCCCGCGTGTTGCGTGAGAGCTGCTGGAGGTAGCCGTCGATCGAATCGATGCCGCGGAGATCGACAAAGTAGTCTGGCTCGTGCTTGACCTCGATCACCACGTTGCCCAGATCCGCTTTCAGAAGGGCTTCGGTGGAATCCGACGCGCGCAGCCAGCGGGCCGCCAGATCGTCCCAGGGGCCGCCCTTACAGTGGGCCGCAAAGGCATCCGCGACGGCTGTTTCCATGCCGGGGCGGCAAAGCAAGCCCGAATACTCGCTCACCACCTCGTCATCCACATTTTCGCCGGCCGCCCCCAGATGCCAGGTGGCAATACCCAACCCCATCGGTCCACTGGTCCGTGCCACCAGCAGGGTGGCCCCCACGGGCTCCCCGGCCGGATCGTGAAACGTCAAGATGGTGGGCTGAAGCGAAGGACCGAAAATCTCCAGCCAGCACTCGATCCAAGGGACCGACAGAAAGTAGCTACCGGCTGTATCGGCCTCTGCCAGCGACTGCCAGAGGCCGGCTAGCCTCGGCCACTCGGTCCAGCCATGGGTGCGCACAGCCACCCGATCAGCCGGCACCCGTACCGCCGGACTGCACCTTATCCAGTTGGAGACCCATCGCGAACATAGCCTTGCGAAGGCGGAACTGGTCCACGTGCATGTAGTCGACGGTCAGCCGCTCGACGCTAAAGGGTCGGATTTTCTCTGGAAAGTTGGCCGCGCCCACGTAGGAGAACGCGGTACGGTATCCAGTCTGCTGGAGGCATTCCACCGAAACCTGGTTAAAGCAATCCGCCATTCCCACTGGGTAGGCCATGGAGTCAACCTGCACTCCAAGTTCCTGATGAATGATACGTTTGGACTCCAGACACTCCCACATCTGCTGCTCCCGCGTCTGTTTGGCCAGCAGTTCATGGCTGTGGGTGTGGGAGCCGATGTCCATGCCAGACTTCACCATGTGGCGCGCCTCGTCCCAGTTCATAAACTGACGCTCCTCGACGGTCTCGCAATGTTCAACCCCGGCGGCGTTGGCGACATCCGCGAAGAACCGCGCTGGATCTTTCATCGCCGCAGACTTATAGATCGCAAGTAATGACCGGATAACGCGGCGCTGGTTGCCTGGCAGGTGAAACGTGAGGCGCTCTGGATACTGCAGGTGGATTACTTCCCGGGTAGACCGCAGCACCATGTCGGCCAGTTGATCCCACCAGGGAATGCGGTTGGTACCGATGAACGACGTCGGCAGAAAGAACACCCCAGTGGCCCCGTGAGCCTTCAGCACCGGCAGCGCGAGATCGTGATTGTCGCGGTAGCCGTCGTCAAAGGTGATGAGCACGTGCCGGTGGCGCAAACGCGACGGGTGCAGGATCAGTTCCGTGGCCTCAGCCAGCGAAATCACATGGTAGAGCCGCTGGAGCAGTTGCACTTGTTCTGAAAACGCTTCGGCGGTGGCCTCATACACCGCCGCGTCGTACTTAGCCGTTTCCCGGTCGCCGATGCGATGGTAGGTCAGCACCAGAAGGCATGACTTCTTGCTGGCAAACTCCAGCGCCCGGGTGATCCCCGCTACCGTCAAAAGGCGCGCCAGCCGATCTCTCTTGGAGGCGACCATTTTAGTTTGGTTTCCCACTGGATTGACTTCCCCAAGTAAAATTAGCACAGCCCCAGCCTTTTCGGCCCGCGCCGCAGTCCCTCACCGGTCCTAGTACTTAATGAGCCGACGCCTCATCTTGCGGTACGCCTGTGGGCTTCGATACGATGCTAGGCTGCCATAGGGGAGATATTGATTGCCGGACACCCGGCGGATGGGCGGTTTTCCGTATTTATGTCACTAAAAAAAGCCCTGCGGGGCATGCTCAACCCACTTAGGAAGGCCCTAGGGCGTCTGGTGATTTTGCCCGAGCCCGAAGATGGCAACTTTGTGGGCGAGCATGGCTGC
>JBIKMK010000001.1:0-30525 GCA_044359315.1 Bryobacteraceae bacterium
GCGAACTCTATGCCGATCGCTGGTTGGGCTTTGCTGAGGTGGAGCTATTGGAATTCGTCACCCAGGCCGGCTTTGGCGATACCGGCGTGTGGACGGTGCACCGGGAAGAGGAAACTCCCCACTTCGAAACGATTCTCGCGCTGGGGCGGAAGCCCCTGCTCTGATGTGAACAAGCCACGTAGCCGTTTCTCGCCCGTTGGGGGCCGGCCCGCGGTCAATCAGCACGTTACCGTGAAGCTTTCGCCCGAGCCTTCTCCCCGAATCACCCCAAAATCCGGCTAAGTAGTTTTTTCCTGTGGAAGCCCAGTCCGGCGACGATAAGCGGTTCATACAAGAAGAACCAGACTCCAGCCGGCAGTCAGCGGCGGAGCTATTGATTGGAAGGGCAGCGTCTTATGGATATTAATCCTACCCGTCCCGACGCCGCACCGGTCCTCCTCGTGGACCAGGCTTTACCGGCCCGCGAGGTTGCCGAGCGGCGTGAGCTGGTGAAAGCCGTTCGGGCGATCAACGAAACTTCGGCTCTGGGCCAGAACAATGAGCTGACCTACGCCGTGGACCGGGACACCCGCCGCACGGTGGTCCGCATCATCAACAAGCAAACCCGCGAGCTGGTGGCCCAGTTGCCATCCGAGCAGGTGTTGGAACTGGCTCGCCAGATAAACAAATAAACAAATAGTTGCGCCCGGCTCCGTGGGGAGAGTTTTCCCACTGAAGGAGCAGGCGAGACAAGCCGATACTGCAAATAGCAATGACGGCTTACGGCGCTCACGAAACCTACCTGGAAACGACGGTCCGCAGCTCTGACCCTCTTGATCTGACCCGGCTTCTCTACCGGACGGCAATCGATGCGCTGCGCCAGGCGGCCGCTGCTCAACGCGCCGGCGACATCGCCACGCGAGGCCGGCAGATAAGCCGAACGCAAGCCATTGTGGGCGAGCTACTGACGGCTCTGGACGAACGCCAGGAGATCTCCCGCCGGCTGGCACCGCTTTACGAGTACCTGCTGCATATCACCCAGGTGGCCCAGGTGGAACAGCGGACCGAGCCGCTGGATGAAGCCCGCAGGTTGCTGGAAACTCTGCTGGAAGCCTGGCAGCAAGTAGAACTTCCCGCGGACGCCGACGCGGCCACCGCGGCTTAAGGCATCGGCGGTCAGCGTTCTGGCGTTGCACCGGTGACGCAACGGCCTCTGGTCCGTTGAGCGATTAAGCCCATTCGAGTCTAGACTCCGCCCCACTTCACCCGCCGTGCTGGCTGGGCCCAGTCCGCCTCACCTTGCCTGGCGCGGACAGCTGGCGTACGCCCGGCTATAATCGTGGCTCGCACTAAATCTGCGAGTATTCTTTCTTCGCCCCCCCGGGCGGGTGGTCTCTCGCGTCTCGGTGTCGAGGCGAAAGGCGAATGATGGCGACTACCCCGGTTTCGGACAACGCAAAAGTATCGATGCGCCGCAGGACGCTGGCCCTGGCGCTGCTGGTGGTTCTGGCATCCACGACGGCCAGGGCGGCGGCGCCGGTTCCGCTGGTGGCCAAGGGGCGCGCCGTGAACTGGTGGTTTGTCTTCAAGTTCAATAGCGGCACCGCGCCCGGCTGCGCGGGAACAGCGGTCCGAACGTGCCGGTTTGGGGGCACGGTGCAGGAAGGCGATCGATTCAGCCAGCAGTTTGTTTTTGCCAGCAACAAGAGTCCCATCCTGCGCGAAGGTGGAGGCTGTGTGGGGACCACCCAGGAGGACCCGGTAGGCGCAACCTTCGACCAGATCTACAACGGGCAATTCTTCTATGTCGTCTGGAACGATCAATTGGAGGGTCGCCCGATCCCGGACCGGGGAAGCCCAGGTGGGCATTCCAAGGGGATGCTGGCCTGGGATGAGAGCGGCAACGGTGTGGTGATGCAAGTGACCACCCCGTCCTGGCCTGGCTCCGGCAGCGCGTCCGCCCCGCGCCAAGGGGAAGGCAACACTTTGGGCTGTTTGGAGCGGAATAATGTTTTGGTCAGCCAACACTTTTTCGCTTTACGATTGAAGAAGGCCGGGGTGGTGACCCTGTTGAAGGCTTTGATCAACGCCAATGTCGTGACCAGCGCCACGAAGCCGGAACTGGTGCGCAACGGCGGCCCGGCGGAGCTCCAGACCCTGGTCGGCCAACTGGGTACAGCTGCCCGGAGTACGACACCCACCGTCGACAAACTGCCCGGCGGCGTCACTTTAATCTCCAAGCCGTCGGGCCTTCATGTGCCGCCCTGGCAGATGGCCTCAGCTCTGCTGGGTGGCCAGCCT
This sequence comes from Bryobacteraceae bacterium, assembly GCA_044359315.1. GTDB lineage: Bacteria > Acidobacteriota > Terriglobia > Bryobacterales > Bryobacteraceae > JAPKYZ01. Next base: position 2,281 of record JBIKMK010000001.1, read on the forward strand.
TTGCGGGCCGCCACTTGGTGGCTGCAACCGTTGATCCCCACCACCACCGCCACGACGCCCATCGGTTGTTGGTCACCCGCCTTAGGCGCACCCGGCCCCGTGGAGATTGCCACCACCGGCACCTGGAACAACAAGCCGATCGGCTTGAAAGGGTCACCTTCGCCACAGGGTAATCACGCCAAAATCGGTGTTTCCCTGGGCAAGAAGCCGATGGCCATCTTTGCGGATCTCAACCAGCAGGGGGCGCTGTCAGGTGTCCCGTCGGTCTGCGACAACAGCCAGAACGGCCGCGGTGGACTGTTTTTCGTCCTGAGCAACAAGAAGCTGGCGGCCAGTGTCGGCGCGTTGATCAAGGGCGAGACGGCACCGGCGCCGTAGGGCTGGCCGGGTCAGGCTCGGTGCCCGCGGCGGAGGAAGGACTGGCCGCCGGGCCGGACTTCCGCAGGCTGTCCGTGACCATCTTTGCCAAGCCGAATCCCCCGCTGGCCGCCATCACTTTGGCGAACTCCTGTTCCGCGAATTCGATCATCGTGGAACCGGAGGCATCATCGCCCCCGCCCATCCAGCCCGTCTTGCCATCGGCCCGCATGGCTTGCAGCATCTGGCCGATCATCAGCGCTTCAAACTGAGAGGCGGCCTTCTGGATGTTCTCCGGAGAGTTGCGCGTCGAAGGTGCGGTGCTGGGTTCAGCAGCGGGGTTGGCGGCCGGGGTGAGGATGGGGATGGCGGGTGACATGAGGCGTGGCTCTAGATCACTTCCAGAATGGCTTCAATCGCTCCTGCGGCGCGCAGGTTCTGGAAGATCGCGATCACATCGCGTGGCGTCGAGCCAATCGATTGCAGGGCCCGGACCAGTTCTTCCGCCGTTGCTCCATTCTTCAGCACCAGATTGCGGGTCTTCTCTTCTTTCACGCCGACGTTCACGTTCGGGGTGACCACGGTTTGCCCTTGAGACAGCGGGGCCGGTTGTGACACGTCAAAGGTGGTCTGCACCTCGACACTTAAGGTGCCGTGCATGATGGCCACTGGCGAGATGCGGACCTGCTTGCCCATGATGATGGTGCCCGTGCGCTCGTTGAGGATGATCTTGGCCGGGCGGTCCGCCATGACAGTCAGCCCTTCCATTTCCGCCAGAAACTCGGCGGTCCGAGGCCGCCACTCCGGTGGGGTGGTGATGGCCACGAGGCCGGAGTTCTCCGCCTTCGCCACCCCACCCTGTTCGGAGAACCGGCGGTTGATGGCATCGGCCACGCGGGCGGCGGTGGAGAAGTCCGGCTGCCTCAGCTGGACGCGGATCACGGGCCCGGGGGTGACCGAGGGGGCCGCCTTTTCGACGATCGCCCCATCCGGGATCCGGCCCGCGGTCGGATGGTTCACGGTTTGCGCATTGGCCGCACCACGGCCCGCGACAAAACCGCCGGTCACTACCGCCCCCTGGGCCACCGCGTAGACATCGCCGTTGGCGGCCTTCAACGGCGTCAGGATCAGTTGCCCGCCCTGCAGATTTGCGGCATCACCCAAGGCCGCGACGTGAACATCAATGCGGGTGCCGGGCTGGGCAAAAGCCGGCAGATTGGCCGTCACCAGCACGGCCGCCATATTGCGGACCAGCATCGCCGTCGGCGAAACCTGGACCCCCATCCGGTCCAACATATTGGCCAGCGTCTGCGCGGAAAAGAACGTTTGGCGCTTGTCGCCGGTGCCGTTTAGGCCCACCACCAGGCCGTAACCCAGCAGTTGGTTTTCACGGACGCCTTCAATGGTGACCAGTTCTTTGAGCCGGGTCACGGGTTGCGCGTTGGAAGAGACGGCGAAAGCCAGGAGTGCCAGTGTAGTGATCATAGAGTTGAATGGAAAAAACTAGAACGGCAAGATGCCCATCATGATGCGGTAAAGGATGTTGGGGCGGCGAATGGCGTCACCGACGACGCCCTTGCCTTCAATGGAGATCTCCATCTGGCCCACCCGGTCCGAGGTGATGCGGTTGGTGGCGGACAGGTCGTTCCAGCGGACCACGCCGCGCAAGCGCACGCGCTGCCGTTCGGAGTTCGCCTGGACATCCTTTACCCCTTCGATTACCAGAAATCCGTTGGGCATGACATCAACGACGCGGGCGGTGAGCGTTGTCGAAAGCGTATTGGTGCGGCTGGTGGACCCCTGGCCTTGCATGGTGGCCGACGTGGACAGCTCCAGCGCCGAGGTCAGTGCAGGGACATTGGCGCGCGGTCCGGCCACCGCCGGGATGGAGGCCGTGGCGGCCGACTTGCGTGACGTATTCGAGACGCCGCTGGACACCGCCGACGCCGTATCGCTGACCACCACCGTGACCAAGTCGCCAATCTGCGAGGCCCGCAAATCACGGCCGATGTCCCCGAACCGTCCCGACACGCTGTAGAGCGAGCCCGGCGAGGGCTGAAAGTTACTGGCCGCGGCATCGCGCGCGGAGCGGACGTAATCTTCCAGCGGCGTGAGCTTCGGGACCTTCTTGGCGCGCGCATAGACCGGAGCCACCTCCCCGGCCACCAGGATCACCCAGAGCGCCACCGACAACATCAGCCAACGGTTAGTTCGTTCCATCATCGCCCTCCACTTTCACTTGGCCTGGACCCGCGACCACTCCACGAAAACGTTGGCCCGAGGTGAGATTCTTCAGTACGATCCGGTCTCCGCGCCGCCCGCCGGTCTCGGCCTGCGCATCCAGGCTCAGCCTGGCTTGGCCCGCTTCCACGGTCACGCTTACCTTGTCACCCGCCGCCACCTCGCGTGGTTTGGTCAGCAAGCTCGGCACCAAGGGGGTGCCGGTCCGCGCGGTGCGCCGGACGGTCATACCCACCAGGGCGTCCAGGTGATCGGGCGTTGGTGTGGCTGAAGGATGCTGGGGCAGGCGCTCCAGGCGGATATCTTCCGGCTTCAAGATCTCACCCGGGGTGAGGTCGCGCGCGGCCAACGCGGTGAGCCGCTCAACGTGGACGTCCACCTTGGCCCACACCGGATAGCGGCGGCCATCGGTGCCTTGGATGTAGCCTCGCCACAGGCCGTTGATCCCCAAACCCAATCGCGGAAACTCGACGTTGCCGGTTGGGACAGGCTGCTTGAAGAAGTCCAGCAGGCGCAGCGACGCCTCCGGAAAAACCCGCTCCATCGCCGCTCGCAATGCGCCGGAGTCGAGCAACGCCCAAGGCCGCACGACGCAAACATCCGCCGGCACGCTGATCGATAACCCCTGCTTCTGCGCAAAGGCCGCCAGCTCGACACCCAGGATGGTGCGCCGCACGCCGAATCGAGGTGCAAAGCCGAACACCGCCGTGGCGGGCAGGTCGGCCATGGCCGGTACGCGAGCCGCCAGATGCGAGGCTCGGATCTGGTCGTCCGCCACGGGGAGACACCCCGATGCCGAAAGTAGCGCGGTCACTAGTGCCGTCATCGCCCGATGTTGTTTACTTGCTGATACATTTCGTCTGCCGCGCGGACCACCTTGGAGTTGGCTTCATAGGCGCGCTGGCTGACGATCATGTTGATGAACTCTTCCACCACCGACACATTGGAGCCTTCGGTATAGCCCTGCAAGAGAGCCCCCAGACCTTCCTGCCCGCCGGGCAGGCCAATGGTGGGGTCGCCGGAAGCGTCAGTGGGCATGTAAAGGTTGTGGCCGATGGCATTCAGGCCGGCCGGATTGTTGAAGTTGGCCAGCTGGATCTGCCCGGCGGTCTGAGAAGCGGCCTGACCGGGCAGGTTGTAGCTGACCACGCCATCGGCGGCGATGGTGATTTTCTGCGCCTCGGCCGGGATGGTGATCTGCGGCTCCATCGGGTCGCCTTCAGCAGTGACAATGTTGCCGTCACGATCCATCTTGAAGCTGCCGGACCGGGTATAGGCCGTTTCACCGGTCGGCCGGCGGACCTGGAAGAAGCCCTTGCCTTGGATCACCATGTCCAGCGGGCTATCGGTCTGCGTAAAGTCGCCTTGCGAGAAGACGATGGCGTTGGAGACCGGCCGCGTGCCCAGACCTAACTGCAGGCCGCTGGGGATCACGGTTTGTGAGCCGGCGGCCGCGCCCGGTTGAATGAAGTTCTGGTAGAGCAGATCTTGAAACTGTGTCCGCCGCTGCTTGAAGCCCACCGTGTTGGAGTTGGCCAGGTTGTGGGCGATGTTATCGACGTTCATCTGCTGGGCCTGCATGCCGCTGGCCGCGCTAAAAAGTGCTCGGATCAAATGCTTAACTCCTCGTGTCGGACTTGTCGCGCTGCCCCGGCCGGGGGCCTGGGGGCGCTGGAACTCGAATGCCTTGCTGGCTAGCTGACGCGGGCGACATCATCCACGGCTTTCTTCGACATTTCGCCGTTGATTGAAAGCGCGCGGTTCAGCATCTCGAACTGGCGCATGACGTTCACCAGCCGCACCGCCGTCTCGGGAGCGTTGACGTTGGACGCTTCCACCGTGCCTTGACGGATTTCCACGCCCCGAGCGTCTATCGGCTTAGGCGAGGAAAAGCTGAAGTAGTTGCCCGCCTGCTTTTCAAAACCCGTCTGTGGCGCGAAGTCCACCACCGACAGGCGGCCCAGCGTTGCGCCACCCTGACGGATCGTGCCATCCAGCGCAACCTGCAGATCGAGGCGCGGATTCAGCTTCGCCGGCCGGCCGTCAGCGGTCTTGATCTCCACCTCATAGCCTTCCGCCGTCGTGAGTGAGCCCGTGTTGGACACCCGAAAACTTCCATTGCGGGTGTAGAGCGGACCGGCTGGCCCCTTGGCCACAAAGTACCCCTTGCCGCTGAGGCCGAAATCCAACTGGCTGCTGCTGGGGGTGAGCGGACCTTGGCTGAAGTCGGTCCACTTGCCCTCCACCACCGGCGACACCGCCGCTTCGCCTAAAGCTTCCTCAGAGAAATACTGCCGATACATCTCGCGGTCGGCCTTGAAGCCCGTAGTCGAACTATTGGCGATGTTGTGAGACAACATGTCCAGCGCTTCCATCCGCGAACGCAAGCCACTGGCCACCAGTACGGTGAATTGATCCATCTGCCAACTTCGTTTGCATTTTTCGGGCCGAAGTTAAAACTACTGATTTTGTGGGCGATATGTCGGAAGAGAGACCATGACGAAGCGCCATAGTTTTGCCTGGCGGCAAAATCTTGACGCCTTTAGCACCTCTGGAAGGCGAGTCAAATCAGTCATTTGAGGTTTGGCCCGCGGCATGCATCAGCCAGGGCCGTGACAGTCGCCACTTCCATCGCCATCACCCAGCCGGGCGCCGCGGATCCTTCGCCCCTGGCCGCTCTCAATGACAAAGGCCTGGGGAGAGCTTTCGAAACCTCCAGTCTGGGCACCACGCAGGGTTTCGCAAGCGCCTTGCAATCGGCTCTCACCGTCGAGATCTCCACCGGGCGCGCCGAACGGCCTTTCAGCGCTCGCGAATCGCGAACGCCAGTCTCCCGGGCGTCCCAGGATTTTCTGCCGGCCAAGTCCACCCGAACCCCAACTCCGGAGACCCGGCCGGATAAAGCGACATCCGAACGAACCTCAACCGACCGGCCTGAGCCCGCCCGAACTGCCGCCGCCAAGATGCAGGCAGGGAAACCAGAAACCTCTCTCTCGGAACCGGAGCGGCCTAACGATCAGCGGACAGAACCGGCCACTCGCCCGCCAGCCTCCACGCCAACGGAGAGCGCCGTGAAACATCGGCCCGCATCGGCTGAGTCGGCTCCGGCCGTCTCCGATGAACCAGACACGGCGAGCGACGCAGAGGTAGGGGTGGGGCTAGTCGCGACCCCGGTGTCGAGCGCTCCGCTGCCGGAGCCCGTGCCGGAGGTCTATTGGGGAGATCTGGAAGGGTCTCGCCTGGCGACCGGGGAAGCGCCGCTCATCGATGGTGCTGATGAGGTGGAGGCCGCTGGGGACAGTACGGTGAAGGAATCGTTGTCCTCATTGATGCCCGCCCCCCGCGCCGTGGCCCCGCAAGAGGATTCCGGGCCTCAGTTGGAGCGTACGTCGTTGGGCCCCATCCGATTGGCCATCCGCGAGGAAGCAGATGATGACGAGCAGGCGCTCCTGCCAGCAGACTCTTTGCCTCAACTAACGCCGGAGCACGACAAGTCCGTCACCGCAGTGGCCACCGCTCCAAATGAGATGGTTGCGGTGCCGGTGGCCGCAAACTCAGTGCCGGTAGCGGCGGCCGATAATGCCTCCTCCCTGTCTGATCGACAACCCACCCTGGACCGGAGGCTGTCGGAACGGCATGGTGGCCCGCACGCCGGGGGGGCGGACCTTCCCGCAGCCACCGAGCTGACCACACCTTCAACAAAGAGTCCCATCGCGTTCACCATGCAGTTGAAGGTAGCCGGGTCCGGCCCGGAGACGACGGCCCCGGAGACGGTGGCCTCGCAGACGGTCACGATGGCTGCTGCTCAATCGGCGGTGCCGGGTCTGTCTGCACGGATGGACCTCGAAGCGGGAAATAACCTGACACTCCCGAACGCCGAGGCGGATACCGTAACCGGATCCCAGCCCGTGCCTGGCCCCGTGGCCACCGCCGCCGAAGGCAACACGGCTGGCGACAGAGAGCCCCACCATGAGCAGCACAGCGGTGGAGAGACCTCATCCGGGCAAGAACAAACCAGTCCCAGCGGACAACCGGTGCAGGGGGCGAAGACCTCCACCGCACCCACCGTGAGCGCGCCCACGTCCGCGCGGGTGGAGGCGGCCGGAGCGGTCCGCAGTGCGGCCCCCGGGCGCACCATCACCTCCACCGAAGCGGTAGCCAATGCCGGCGGTACCCGGGCCGAGCAGGTGCGGAATCTCCCGCGCCCGGTCGGGCCCCAGCGGCTGGCCTTGCGAGTGGACCCGCCGCCGGTAGCGGGCACCTCGGCCGCGACGGCCCCCGGACGGGCCGTCGAACTCTATCTGGAACAGCGTGGTGCGGATGTACACTTTGCCGTGCGATCCGCCGATCCTTCCATGGTGAGCGATCTGCAAGGTTCAGTGAAGGACTTAAGCAGTCGGCTGGAACAGGCCGGGTTCCGGACGGAAAGCTTTCTGCCCACCGATGCCGTTCGCGGAGCCGGGCAGAGCCAGGCGTCGAACAGTTCCAGCGCCCGGGATGACGAACCCAGCCAACGGCAGCCCGGCGAGAATCCGCAGGGACAGAGTGGCAACCAGTCCCAGGGGCGGGACCCCCGGCAGAGCCGCGACGGGCAACAACCCCGGTGGCGAAACGAATTCGAAGAGATGTTCGGCGGCACGGCCACCCCAGCGGCGGCGTTCCGGGCGGACCGGTAGAAACTTCACAAGAAAAAAAGGCGAAAGCGAGGCTCACACTATGTCCACCACCACCGCGGCGGCTCCCAAGAACTGGTACGACCTGAATGCGCCATCCACGGCGACAAACTTCACCACCAAGAAAGACCTCAACACCGACCCGACGGCGCAAAAAGAGATGTTTCTCCAATTGCTGGTGGCCCAGATCAAGAACCAGAATCCGCTGAGCCCCAGTGACGGCACGGAGTTTGTCGCGCAACTGTCGCAGATGACCGGTGTCGAGCAACTGCTGGGGATGCGCCAGGACTTGAAGGGTCTTCAGACCGCGTTGGCAACGCCAGCCGCACCAACCGGGAATGGGCCGGCGCGGCTGCCCGTGAAAACTCTGCCCTAGGCCGCGCGGCCCCAGCGGAATCCTAACCCACCAGCTCTTTTTTTGAGGATATCGAACCTTGTTTACTTCATTTTCAACCGCTCTTTCCGCCCTTGGGGCACATACCACCGCCGTCGACGTCGTCGGCAATAATTTGGCCAACCTCAATACGCCCGGCTTTAAGGGCAGCGCCGTTTCCTTTGCGGACCTGGTGACCCAGTCGTTGGGCGCAGGCCTGGGCGAAACGCAGGTCGGTTTCGGCGTTGGCCGTCCGGTGACGCTGCGGCAGTTCTCTCAGGGCGCCATTCAGGCGTCCAACGGCCCTTTGGACGCCGCCATCCAGGGTGATGGCTTCCTGGTGCTGAAGGATGACAATGACGCCGTCAAGTACACCCGGGGTGGCAATCTGCTGGTGGACAAGTCCGGCAATCTGCTGACGGCCAAAGGCAACCGAGTTCAAGGCTGGTCGGCGGTGGGCGACACCATCGACACCAACCGGCCCGTGGGCAACATCGTCGTTCCGGTCGGTTCACTGCGTGCGCCTACTGCTTCAACGGCGTTCAACTTCGAAACCAACCTCAATGCGTCCTCAGCGATCGGCGAACGCTTCTCCACCTCGCTGGAAGTGTTCGATTCGCTTGGCGTCAACCATGTCGTGACGGTGGCCTTCACCAAATCCGCCACGGCCAACCAGTGGGATTACGCCATTACGATCCCGGATGCCGATGTCACCGCTCCCGTAACGCCGGTAACGGGGTCCATCAGCTTCACCACAAGCGGAGTGCTGGCCACTCCCGATGCCACCGTGGCACCACCACGGTTGACCATCACGGGACTTAGAAGCGGTGCGGCGGACATGAACCTGGACTGGCAAATGTACAACGGCCTCACACCGCGGCTGACGCAATACTCTCAGCCTTCGGCGGTGTCCGCCAACTCGCAGAATGGCGCACCCGCTTCCCAGCTGATCCGGGTCGGTCTGGCCGATGGGGGATCCATTCTGGCGCAGTACTCCAATGGCCAGCAGGTGACAGTGGGCCGCGTGGCGATGGCGTCCATCCGAAACCCGGAATCCTTGATCGCCGCGGGTGATAACACGTTCGTGCTCAGTTCGCGCAGCGCCCTGCCGGCTATCGGCGTGGCTGGGTCCGGCGGCCGTGGGACCATCCTGGGTGGCGCGGTGGAATCTTCGACGGTGGACATTGCCAAGGAGTTCACCAATCTGATCGTCTACCAGCGCGGCTATCAGGCCAACAGCCGCGTCATCACCACTGTCGATGAGATCAGCCAGGAGACGATCAACCTCAAGCGGTAGGCCTCCCTCAGGGCCGGCTCTAAGGTTTTCGCTTCAACCCTCCGATGACTTCGCTTGAACAGATCGCACACTATGCTGAGGTCCCGATAGACGTTTCGGTCGAACTTGACCGGCGCATCCTGACCATCCGCCAAATTCTGGACCTCGAAACGGGTTCGGTGGTGAAGCTGGGCCGTTCGGCCGGCGAGAACATCGACATCCTGGTGGGAGGGACGCTGATGGCGTTTGGGGAGATTGTGATTATCGAGGACACGATGGGCGTGCGCATCACGGACTTTAATCAAGAGGAGTAACCGCCAGAGCGGCAAGTTCTGGCGGCCGGGCGGTTCCGACGGAGAAGTACTGGCGGACACCTGGAATCGACTATGGACTTGGCTTATCAGATGATGGCGGTGATGGGGGTGCTGGCGGCCCTCTTTGTCACCGTCCGGCTGCTGGCGCGCCGTAGCTTGCTGCCCGCCCGGAAAGCCTCCCCGGTCTTGAGCATTGAAGCTCGCTTGCCGCTCACCGCGCAGCATCAGCTCCACTTGGTGAACTGGCAGGGCCGCCCTTTGCTGGTGGCCACTTTCCCGGGTGGCTGTAGTACGCTGGCCGACCCGACAGCCCTCTCCTCCGCCGCCTCCGCTCCGCCTCCCGTTCCCGGAACCCCAGTGGCACAAATGGAGGTGGGCGCGTGACCCCCAGCCTGCTGGGCATCCAGAGTAACGGCCAGAACCTCAGCATGCCGATGCAGATCGTCATTCTGCTGACGCTGCTGACGCTGCTGCCGGCGGTGGTGGTGTCGGTGACTCCGTTTTTACGGATCACCATCGTGCTGCACTTTCTACGGCAGGCACTGGGCACGCAGACCGCGCCCTCCAATCAGGTGCTGCTGGGTCTGGGCTTGTTTCTGACGCTGCTGATCATGCAGCCCATCACCGCCGACATCTACGACAACGCCTGGAAGCCCTATGAGAAGGGCACGCTGTCGGCCGAAAAAGCACTGGAGACAGGCCTCGTGCCGGTGAAGAAGTTCCTGCTGAAGTTCGCGCGTGAAAAAGACATCCAGGTGATGCTGGAGGCCTCCCACACCGTGGCCCCGGCCCGTGCCGAGGATGTCGATCTGCGGGTACTGGTGCCGGCTTACGTCCTTTCCGAGTTGAAGACCGGCTTCCAGATTGGTGCCGTCCTGTTCCTGCCGTTTTTGATTATCGATCTGGTGGCCGCTTCGGTGACGTTGTCGATCGGCATGGTGCAGCTGCCGCCGGCGATGCTGTCGGCGCCCTTCAAGATCCTGTTGTTTGTGCTGGTGGATGGCTGGAACCTGGTGATCGGATCGCTGGTGAGGAGTTTTGCCTGATGACGAATTCGAATAAGGCCAGGAGCAAGCCATGACCCCGGAAAGTTCGGCGGAGTTAATCCGTCAGGCATTGATGACCACCTTCTGGCTGAGCCTGCCGTTGCTGGCCGTGGGCTTTGTCGCGGGAATCGTCATCAGCTTGCTCCAGATTGTCACCTCTATTCAGGACCCCGGCTTTGGTACGGTGCCCCGCCTGGCGGCGTTTCTGGGCGCGATGTTGTTCTTCCTGCCCATGATCCTGCGCGTGCTGATGACCTACACCACCAAGCTGTTGGGGGACTTTACGCCGTATGCCCGCTGACGCCGCCGCTGCCAGTGACGTGCTATCCCGCAGTGTCGGCATTGGCCTGCCCGTGGTGCAAGGCTTTGCGTTGGTGCTGGCGCGGGTGGCCGGGCTCTTCTCGTTTGCCTCGCTGCCGGGCGGACGCAGCCTGGTGGACTTGGGCAAAGTGGTTTTCTCGCTCTCGCTGACCATTGCCCTCTATCCGTTCTGGCCGAAGCTGGAAGCAACCAATGACCCTTGGAAGCTGGCGCTCTGGGTGCTGGCCGAGGCGGCGATGGGCCTGACGATGGGATTGCTGGTGGCCCTGGCGCAGGAGTGTCTGACCTTCGCGATGCAACTGATCGCCACCCAGGCCGGCTACAGCTACGCCACCTCCATCGACCCGAACTCACAGGCCGATTCGGGCGTGTTTCCCGTGATCGGCCAGTTGTTTGCGGGGCTGCTGTTTTTTGCCTTGGGCCTGGACCGGCACATCGTCAGCGCCCTGGCGGTGAGCTTGCAGACGATGCCTCCGGGCATGATTACCCAAACTGATCTGCGGGCCCCGGCTGAGTCGATTCTGAAGTTGTTCAGCGGTGTATTTGTCACTGGTGTGAGACTGTCACTGCCGGTGGTGGCTTTGCTGCTGATTCTGGATCTCTCCCTGGCGCTGATGGGGCGCCTGAATGCGCAGCTCCAACTGTTGACCGTGGCCTTTCCGGCCAAGATGCTGCTGTCGCTGGTGATCGTTGCCATCTGCGCGCCGGCCATGGCGATAGTGTTCGAAAAGCAGGCGCAGCAGGCCATCGAGACGCTGCAGCAGTTTGTCCATCCACCGCCCCGGGTGGCGCGATGACCACGATGGTGCCCACCGGTTTTGCCAGCCGGCCCTCGATCCTGACTCTTCCTGGAAACCATGTCCGACGCCTCCCAACGCACCGAAAAACCAACTCCCCAAAAGCTGGAGAAGGCGCGCAAGGAGGGCCGGTTTGCGGTCAGCCGCGAGGCGTTGTCCGCCACCACGTTTACAGTCTCCATCTGGCTGATCATCAGCTATCTGCCCGCCTGGCTGGCCGACATGGAGAAGCTGTGGCGTTTCCTGCTGCAACAAGCTTTTGCCTCCGACTTAAGTTGGCGGGGGGCACTGCGGTTGTGGGAGATGATCATCACCCAGAACTTTCTGCCGTTGCTGGCCGCTGGCGCGGGCGTGGCGATCGCGGGTCTGGGCATCCAGATGGCGATGACCGGGTTTGGCTTTGCCGGCTCCAAGCTGGCGCCGGACTTCAGCCGGCTGAACCCGTTGCCCAAGATCAAAGAGATGCCCTCGCAGAACATGGGGCAGCTGATGCAGGCGCTGGCCATGCTGACCATCTTTGGCGCGGTGGTTTGGGTGCAGATGAGCGGATGGATTCCGTCGCTGGTCCGGCTACCACTGCAGCAATTGCCGACGGCACTGAGGGAGATCGCCGAAACCGTCCAGGACTTGTTGAAGAAGGCCATCCTGGTCTTCGCGCTGCTGGGGGCGGCGGACTTCATCCGGCAAAAGATGAAGTTCGACAAGGAAATGCGGATGTCGAAGCAGGAGATCCGCGACGAAATCAAGGAGTCGGAAGGCAGTCCGCAGATGAAGCAGCGGATCCGGCGACTGCAGCGCGACGCCGCCCGGCGCCGCATGATGCAGGAAGTACCCAAGGCCACGGCCGTGATCGTCAACCCGACGCACTACGCCGTGGCCATCCGGTTCGACATGCAGGCCATGGCCGCACCGGTGGTGGTGGCCAAGGGCAAAAACTACTTAGCCCGACGCATACGCGAAATTGCCATCGCGAACGAGGTACCTATCGTAGAGAATCCGCCGCTGGCCCGGTCACTGTACAAGAGTGTCGACGTGGGCCGCGAAATCCCGGCGACGCTGTACCGGGCGGTGGCCGAAATTCTGGCCTACATTTTCCGTTTGTCGCAGGCCCAGCGCGGGCCGCGGAGGTCACGCTGATGTTCAAGGAAAGGAGAGTCTGCTAAATGGCCACGCCAGCCACGGCATCGGGCAAACTGCCACTGACAGCCAAGGAGATCTCCTGGGGCGACCTCGCCGTCCCGCTGACCGTGCTGGGCATCGTGATGGCGATGATCGTGCCGTTGCCGTCGGTGCTGATCGATCTGCTGATCTCGGCCAACATTGCCATCTCGGTGGTGGTGCTACTGGTGGCGTTGTACATCACCAAGCCGGTCGAATTCAGCGTCTTCCCTACGACCCTGCTGTTGTTGACCCTGTTCCGGCTGGCACTGAACATCTCTTCTTCGCGCCTGATCCTGCTGGACGGCATGAAAGGCACGGCGGCGGCGGGACATGTCATCGATGCGTTCGGCAACTTTGTCGTGGGCGGCAACTTCATCATCGGTCTCGTCATCTTCCTGGTGCTGATCGCCATCCAGTATGTGGTCATCAACCATGGCGCGGTGCGCATTTCAGAAGTCACGGCGCGCTTCACCCTGGACGCCTTGCCCGGCAAACAGATGTCGATCGACGCGGACTTGAACGCCGGCTTGATCGACGAAAGCGAAGCCCGTATCCGGCGCCGAGCATTGGCGGCGGAAGCGGAATTCTACGGCGCCATGGATGGTGCGTCCCGTTTCACCCAGCGAGACGCGGTGGCGGGCATTCTGATTACGGCCATCAATATCATCGCCGGCTTCTTGATTGGCGTCCTGCAGCACGGCATGGACATCAACAAGGCCCTGAAGACCTATACCGTGCTGACCATCGGCGATGGTCTGGTCACTGTGATTCCGGCGCTGATGATCTCCATTTCGGGTGGCCTGATTGTTACCCGCGCGGGTGCGGACACACAGTTGGCGGGCGAGTTCCGCAAGCAGGTGTTTGGGGCAGCGGAGCCCATCTATCTGGCCGCCGCGGTCCTGGTGGCCATTGCGATGGTGCCCGGCCTGCCGAAGATTCCATTTCTGGCCTTGAGTGGCGGCCTGGCCTACATGGCCCGGAGTCTCACCCGCAAGGCGGCGGATGCCGAAGCGCAGAAGCCGGCGGCGGCATCGTCCACCCAAGCGGCCAAAGACACGCCGGAATCGATGCTGAAGGTGGAGCCGGTGTCGGTGGAAGTGGGCTTGGGCCTGGTGAAGTTAGTGGAAGGTGGAGCGAATTCGCCGCTGCTGCGTCGGATTGCGGGCATCCGCAAGCAACTGGCGGCCGATCTGGGCTTTGTCCTGCCCGCCGTGCGCGTCACCGACAATCTGGGCCTGCGGGCCCGGGAGTACTCCGTCCTGCTGAAGGGCGTCGAAATTGCCCGATACGAGTTGCCGGCGGGATGTGAACTTGCGCTCGCGCCCGGCGGCCGGCGGGCGGCTTCGATTGAAGGCATGCCCGCCAAGGAGCCGGCGTTTGGTCTCGATGCTCTCTGGATTCCCGCTGCCTCGGCCGACGCCGCGCGCGAGGCGGGCTACACCGTGGTGGACCCGGTCAGCGTGCTGGCCACTCACTTTGCCGAACTGGTCCGGCGGCACGCGCACGAACTGTTTGGACGGCAGGATGCCAAGAAGCTGCTGGACCGGGTGGCGGAGGAGAACCCCCGGGTGGTGGAGGATCTGGTGCCGAAGCTGCTGAGCTTGGCCACGGTCCAGAAGGTCATGCAGAACCTGCTGCGGGAGCGGGTGACGATCCGGGATGCGGTCTCGATTCTAGAGGCGTTGGGCGAGGCGGCGCAGATCTCGCACAACCCCATCCTGCTGACCGAATACGTCCGGCAAGCGATCCGGCGGGCGGTGGTGCGGCCCTATCTAAGCGGCCAGGATCTCCGGGCCTGGTTCCTGGAGCCTAGCGTGGAGCAGGCGTTTGAAGGGGCGGTGGAGCACGGCGAGCACTCTTCGCACCTAAACCTGCCGCCGCAGCGGATCCGGGATTTGGTGGACCGCCTAACCTCCATCGCCGGACCAGCCGATGCTTCCACTGTGCTGATTACCGGAATGCAGGCCCGTCCATTCATCCGATTGATTGCGGAACCGAGTCTGCCGGGTCTGGTGGTGTTATCGCCCAATGAACTGCCGCCCGGGGTGCGGCTGATCTCGAACGGAACGGTAGGTTGAGCGGATCGAGTAGCCGCCGCGGCCCCCGCCAAGGAGCAGTCTGATGCGCATCAAGTCATATTTTTCGGCAACGGTTGAAGCCGCCGTCTCTAAGGCCCGTCAGGAACTGGGCGATGACGCACTGTTGCTGAATGCCCGGCCCTCACCCGATGATGCACTGCATCTGGGCGCGTACGAAGTTGTCTTCGGTATCGAAACACCCGTTGTGCCGCCTCCCGCGCCACCCACGGCACGCGCTGAGCGGCCTGCCGCCCCGCCACCGGCCCCGCTGCCCGATCCCGCCATCGATGACCCGGACAGCCTGGCCGGATTCCTGGCGCGTCAGGACATCTCGCCCGCCTTGATTCAGGCCATCGAAACCAGCCTGGATGACGACACCGTGACGGAGCAACAGCTGATCCGGGCGCTGTCGCGGAGGTTGAACGTCAATTCGTCGCTGAACGGCCCCATCGCCTTTGTGGGCCCGCCGGGTAGCGGCAAAACCACTTTGCTGGTGAAGCTGGCGATCCGGGAGTCAGCTGACCAGGCCGTGACGGTGGTGTGTGCGGATTCGCAACGGATTGCTGCCGCGGAGCAACTGCGGACGCTGTGTTCGATCGCCGGTCTGACATTTGAGTACGCCGGGGAGCCCGAAACGCTGGCCCCTATCGTCGACGCGCATCACGCCGCCGGACGGCTGGTACTGATTGATCTACCAGGGTTTGGGCCTTCAGAACTAGGGCCGGCCAGGGCTTGGCAGGCGGCGCTGGCGAAAATTTCTTCACTAACCCCGGTTTTAACCTTAACGGCAACCGCCCGCACTGCCGATCTAAGGGGTATGGTGGGGCACTACCGGATGTTCAAGCCCCAACGGCTGGCATTCACCCATCTGGATGAGACCGGTATCTGGGGTGGTGTGTACAGTGCGGCCGGGGAGACAGGTTGGCCAGTGGGTTGGCTGACTACCGGGCAATCGATTCCCGAGGATGTCGAAGACGCCTCGGTACGGCGCATCGTGGACGGTCTGATGGGGTTGGCAGGCAAGGCACGGGCGGCGGCAGCAGCAGGATAGACATGAGTAAACGGTATGGCACAGCAACGGCAACGGAGACCGAAAGCGGCGAACGCGAACGGCTGATCCTGGAGCACATGCCTCAGGTGCGGCTGATCGCGCGGCGCATCCATGAGCGGTTGCCGGAAAGCGTCAGCCTGGAAGACCTCATCTCTACCGGCGTCATTGGTCTGATCTCAGCCATTGACCGTTTTGACCCTGGCCACAACGTGAAACTGAAGACCTACGCCGAATACAAGATCCGCGGGGCTATTCTCGACAGCCTCCGGGGCCTGGACTGGGCACCCCGCCAACAGCGCAAACGCGCCAAGCAGATCGAGGCCGCCATCGGCCTGCTGGAACAGAGCTTTAAGCGGCAACCCACCGAAGATGAGATCGCCGCCGAGTTGAAGATCGAGATCGTCGAGTACCGCGAATGGCTGCTTGATTCCCGCAGCGTCAATATCGGCAGCCTGGAAAGCAGCGCCCCGGAAGAAGAAGGCCGTGACCTGCTGAAGTTCATCTCCGACAAGGAGGAGAACTGGCCCAACCGCCTGCTGGAGCGTTCCGAACTGGAACGGCTACTGGCCGAGGCGATCGAGAAGATGCCGCAAATTGAGCGCACCGTCTTGAGCTTCTACTATCACGAAGAGCTCACCTTGCGCGAGATTGCCCGCATCGTCGATCTCCATGAGTCACGCATCTCGCAGCTGAAGTCACAGGCGATCCTTCGCCTCCGCGCTTACATCGAGAAGCGCTGGCCGATGATGAAAGGCAGCCCCCCCGCGGGTGGGCGTAAACGCTAGGTCAACGTGTCCGAGCTTGCCTCACATAACGAACTGATCAGCTGGCTCCGCACCCGTTTTGAGGAGAAGCTGGCCGACGTCATCGATTCGATGACTGGCGAACGGCCCACCATCACGGCGGTGGAAGCCAGCGAACCACTGGAGCGGGACGCCTCAGCCGTCGCCTGGTTGACCCCTGTGTCACTGGGTCCGGAAGCGGGCCTCGCCACCGTGTTCCCCATGGAAACGTGGCGGGCGATCGGACAGAAAGCACTCGAAGCCGTCGGCATTGAAGACGGTGACGACGACAGCATCCGCGGCACGTTCCTGGAAATTCAGAGCCAGGCCCTCACCTCCGTCCTATGGGATTTGGGCCAGCGAGCGAAGGTAGAGATCAGCATGGAATCCGGCCGCGCGCTGGAGCCCACCGATACCTTCGACTTCCAGCGGTTCCAGTTGCAGAACGGTTCGCCATTCGAGTTTGGCGTGTCCAGCGCCTTGGTGGACCAGGTGATCTCCATCGCCAGCGAGGCCGAGAAGCCTCGCGAAGCCCGGGCGGCTGCGGCCAGTAGCTCCGGTGGTGCCAGCACCACTCGCGCCGAATCGACGGATTCGGCCGCCTCCGGGCCCGCCTCTACGCTCGATCTGCTGCTGGATGTGGAGTTGCCGGTCAGTGTCTCCTTTGGCCGGGCCCAGGTGCCGCTGAAAGACGTGCTGAAACTCACCTCCGGCTCCATTGTGGAACTCAACCGGACGGTGGCCGAACCCGTCGAAATCATCGTCAACAATTGTGTGATCGCCCGCGGCGAAGTGGTCGTCGTCGAGGGCAACTACGGCATCCGTATCCAGGAAATCATCAGCCGCGCGGAGCGGCTACGGACACTCAACTGATGATCAACCTCTATATCGCCCTTACGCTTTATGTGTCGCTGGCCGCTGTTGCCGGGGCGGCACTCTGGGGCTATCTCCATCTGAGCCGCGAGATAGCGTTACTGAAGCGCCGGAACTCGCCCGCCCACGGGCTTCCCGCCGCCGCACCTGCTTCGCCGCCTAAGTCCGTGCGTGGCGTCAACCTGGATGCCCGGGCGCAGATCCTGCGGATGGATCGCCAAGGCGAGGCCAGCCCCACCATTGCCGCTGCCGTGGGGGTGCCCCAGGCAGAAGTGGAACTGACATTAAAGCTAGACCGCATCCGCTCCGCCGGTGCCTAGCCAGCGGCCCTAATTGAGGGCATGCCCCGCGCGCATGGCGGTTGGGCTTAGCCCTTGTACCAGATGCGCCAGATCTTGTTGTTGCCGTCTTCCGACACCAGCATGCTGCCATCAGCCAACTGCAGCAGGCCCACCGGGCGGCCCCAGACTTCCTTGTCATCCGGTCCCATCATCCAGCCGGACAGAAACTCTTCGGGCGGCCCTGCGGGCTTGCCGCCCTTGAAGGGCACAAACACCACGGAGTAACCGACCCGTTTGGCGCGATTGGAGGAACCGCGATAGGCCAGAAATGCGCCATTGCGGTACTTGGCGGGGAACTTCTTGCTGGAGCTGAAGATGAAATCCATCACGGCGGCGTGGGCTGGAAGGATCACGTCAGGCACCACCGTCTTGGCCACCAGTTCCGGCGCCTCACCTTTGCGGCGAGGCTCTTCGTTGGGCCCGATGTAGGCATAGGGCCAGCCGTAGAAGGCGCCCGGCTTGATCTCGGTGAAGAAGTCCGGCACCAGATCGTCACCCAACCCATCGCGCTCCTGCACGGTAGACCACAGCTTGCCGGATTCAGGATTCATCCGGATCGACACCGGATTCCGCAGACCACCGGCCATCACGGAGTGGCCGGAACCGTCCGGGTTATAGACGTTAACGGCCGCGCGATCCTTCGGGTCGCCGGGATCCACATTGGAGGCCGAACCGACCGAGACATAAAGCTTCTCGCCCTTCTTGTCGAACGCCAGGCCGCGCGTCCAGTGGCCCTTGCCGTAGCCCTTCAGCGGCACAATCTCTTCCGCCGCGCCCACGGTGACCGCTTTGGCGTCCAACTTATAACGTTTGATCGCCTGGGCTTCGGCGACGTAGAGGTAGTCTTTCCACAGCGCCATGCCGAACGGCCGGTCCAGGCCCGAAATCAGCTTCTTGGGGGCCGAGCCAGGCGTCACCACCAGCACCGACCCGTCGGCGACGCTCTCGGTGACCAGCACCGGCCCGCCAGGCACTTCCAACATAAAGCGCGGCTTCGTGAAGCCACTGGCGAACTCCTCAGCCACAAACCCAGCGGGCAACTTCAACTGACGATCGGCCGGTTTGGCCACCACTTTCGCCGGATTGCTAGCCGAGGGCGTGGCGTTGGGGGGCGGCAGGGTGATCTTGGGACTCTGCGCGACGGCGGCCACGGCCAGAATGGCCAACAGGAGGAAACGGATGGAGTTCATCATTGCAGTTCTGGCTTATGAGTCTATCATCGGCCCCAGCCCTTCCGGCAACTGGTTGCTGCCCTTTTCCGGCGGCGGGCCGCACCGCGCGGACAAAAGTAATTTGTGAGAATCTGATCATGTTGAATGGATCTGCCATCGGCGCTTGATGCGGGATGGCCACCGCTCGGTCTCTGCCCCAAATGATCGGCCAACTCTTATCTCACTACCGGATCGAGCGTGAGTTGGGGCGCGGTGGCATGGGCGTGGTTTATCTGGCTTTCGACGAGCGTTTGCAGCGCCGGGTGGCCCTTAAGTTGCTGTTGCCAAGCTCCGTTGACCGGCCTGATCGCCCCCGCCGCTTCGAGCGCGAAGCACTGAGCGCCGCGGCAGTGAATCATCCCAACATCGTGCATATCTATGAGGTGGGGGAGCATGAAGGCGCTTGCTTCCTGGCGATGGAATATGTCGAGGGCGAAAGCCTGCGCCAGCGGATCGCCCGTGGACCGCTGCCCGTTCCCGAGATTCGGCGTTTGGGCGCACAGATGGCGGATGCGTTGCGGGCGGCTCATCAAGCGGGGATCCTCCATCGCGATATCAAACCGGAAAACATTCTCCTGACGGCCCAGGGTGATGCCAAGTTGATGGACTTTGGCTTGGCGCGCCTGCAGAAGCCCGACGGACCGATCTCTGACGACACGATCACACTGCTCACCATGCACGGCCAAGTGGTGGGCACACCGAATTATATGAGCCCGGAACAGGCTCTGGGCCGCGACATCGACGCCCGTTCCGATCTGTTCTCCCTCGGTGCGGTGCTGTACGAAATGGCTACCGGAAAGCCCGCCTTTGCCGCGCGTTCCGTGTTCGAGACGATGGAACGGGTGGTGAGGATACAGCCGGTGATGCCGCCGATCGGCGATCTGGCCACCGTGATCGGCCGCTGCTTGGCCAAAAACCGGGATCAGCGCTATGCCTCGGCTTCCGCTCTGTGGCAGGAACTCCGCTCCGACGGCTCCAGTGCATTCACTCCTCACCTGCCGCTGCCCGAGTTTCCGTCCGTCCCGGCACCAGCCACCACGGTGGTTTCCACGCGCCGCCGCTGGCTGGCGGGGGCGGCCTTGGGGACCACTGCCGTGGTTGGCGGGACCATCTATTGGCGCCAGCGGCCCGAACCAATCCGCTCGCTGGCGGTACTACCATTTTCTGGCCCACCGGAACTCGACTACCTGAACGAAGGCATGGCGGAGCTGATGGTGGCGGACCTGACCCAGCTTTCGTCCATCCGTGTGGTCCCGCTTTCAGTGGCGCGCCGCGCAGTAAAGCCTGGTCTCAGCCCGTCCGCCATTGGCGCAGCCCTGGGGGCCGATGCGGTGCTTCGCGGCGAGCTGTCGGCGCGCACTGGCGGCTTTGACCTGAGGGTGCAACTGTTCCTGTCCAACCGTGGTTCGGTCGCTTGGTCCGGTCGCCACCAGGGCTCTGCCAAACAACCGGAGTTGGTGCTGGCGGAGGTGCTGCAGCAGTTGGTGCCGCGGCTGTCGCCGGAGGGCCGGGTAGTGGCCGGCGGCGGACCCCGGATCACGTCCGATGCCTACCGGCTTTACGTCAAGGGCCGTTATCATCTGGACCTCCGCAGCCTGGACGACCTCAAGGCCGCCGCCGGCCTGTTTCAGCAATCGATCGAGCGGGACCGCAATTATGCCCCTGCCTATGCGGGCTTGGCGAATGCTTACACCCTCCTGACGGTCTACGGCAGTCAAGCCCCCACCGCGTTCCTCAAGCAAGCCCTCCAAATGGCCCATCAGGCCGTGCTGCTTGACGGCCGGAACGCGGAAGCACTGATTTCCCGGGCCTTTGCCCGCACGATTTCCCTTTACGAGTGGGCCGAAGCCGAACAGGACTACCGTCAAGCACTGACCATTGATCCCGAAAATGCCGGTGCTCACCGCTGGCTGGGGGCCAGTGTCCTGGCGCCTCAGGGCCGCCATGAAGAAGCCTTGATCGAACTGCAGCGCGCCGTGGATTTGGAACCATCCCCGGTGAACCGCACGATGTTGGCGACGGGTCATTATTTCGCTCGCCGGTATGACCGGGCGATCCAGGCGCTGCGATCGGTGGAGCCACTATTCGCCTCCTTGCCCCAGGCCGCAACCACCATGGCCCTGGCGCTGTTGGCCAGTAAGCGGGCACCCGAGGCGGTTGCGCTACTGGAGGCGTTGCCCGGTAGCCGGGATCCCGCGGCCCACGCCGCACCCTTTCTGGCCTATGCCTGGATAGTGGCCGGACGTGCGGCCGCGGGGGCACAACTGGCCCGCGCCATCGATGAGGGAGCTCAGTACGTGTTTCTTTCTCCCGTTTCACGTTCCTATACGTGGCTGGCCTTGGGCCAAACCGGCCGGGCTTTGGGCCTGATGGAAGAAGGCATTGGATTACGGGATGTGCAATCCATTTTCCTGAAGGCCGACACTCGCTCCGATGGCCTGCTTTCACTGCCCCGGTTTCGTGCCGCGCTGTCCCGGATGAGGCTTGACAGATAGCTCTAGACCACTTACACTCGCAGACCTATGGAAAACGAACCACTCCTCTCGCAAATTGGACTCTCTCAGGCCGAGGCCAACGACTTGGTGACCAAGTTCACCAGTTTTTACTACTCCCTGAGTGCAGCGCAGAAAGCGGTATTCGATGCCGGCCGCCCTTCGCTGAGCGCCGCGCAAGCCGCCGCGGCACTTGGAGCGGGGGTCTCGGTGGATGACCTCCATGGTTTCGTCTCGTCCGTCACCGGCCAGCCGGGAGCATCCGCCAGTTTCTTGTTAACCAGTCCCCAACCGTGAGTTGGTTTTCGCCCGCGCCTAAACATTCAATTTACTCGCAACGCGTTATGTCGGCGGCGGAAACCATCCGCCGCATACGGCCTTGGGCGGAAGACTTGGGCGTGACACGGCTGGCGGACATCACCGGATTGGACCGTTTGGGCCTGCCCACTTACAGTGCGGTGGTCCCAGATTCACGCGATATCATTTCGGTCTACAACGGCAAAGGGCTCCGCCGCGTTGATGCTCAAGCCGGAGCCTTGATGGAAGCCGTCGAGAGGCAGTCCGCGCTCCGGTGCCGCCCTCCATGGGTGACAGATTCCTATTCGAATAGAGCCGCCGCCGGTGACACTTTAGATGTCCGCCGATTGGCTGTCCGCTTACGGCCGGATTATTCAGACGACGCCCTGGGTGAATGGGTGGTGGGCCACCGAGTCGCTGATGGTTCCCCGGTGATGGTCCCGGCTGGCGTGGCTGGTTATTTGTGGACGGACCTGCCTCATACATCGCCGGTGGGTTGGGCGAGTTCCAATGGCTTGGCCTCCGGCAACTGTCTTGAAGAGGCCGTGGCTCATGCCTTGTGCGAGCTGATCGAGCGGGATGCCTGGACCCTGGCAGAACTGGCCAGCCAATGGCTGCCACGCGCCCTCCGTGTGCGCGCACTCGGCAAGCTGGGCCAGGCGGGACCCGATGATATGGAGCGCTACGCCACCCTGGACATTACCACCGCGCCCCCCGTCACCCGGGCCATCGCCGAACGGTTCCACCGCGCCGGACTGCCTCTCCGTGTTCGCCATATCACCTCCGATCTCGGTATCCCCACGTTTGTCGCTGTTACTGCGGAGTGGGTGTTCCCGGCCTTTCCCCAGGCGCACTTTGGCCTCGGCACTCATCCCAACGCCGAAGTGGCCTTGGTGCGCGCCCTGGTGGAGGTGGCGCAATCTCGTGCCGTCGACATCCAAGCTGTCCGCGAGGACATCGTGCTGGCCGGCGATACCGAGACCCAGGGAGCCATCCACACCCGGCGCGCGGCCACCGTTGATACCTCCAGTTGGTTGCACAACGATTCCTCGCGGCCGGTGGCCTTTTCCGCTATCCCTACTCATCTGTCGACCGATGTCCTGGATGACATACGGTTCATGATGCAGCAACTGCGGGCCCATGGCTTGACTGAGGTCATCGTGGTGGACCTTACGCCAACGGGCGCTCCGTTCTCGGTGGTGCGCGTCGTCGTGCCCGGCTTAGAATCGTGGGGAGCGGACCATGGAAAAATCGGGGAACGGGCCACCACCTTCTGGTGCCATGAGCAGCTCCGCTAAGACCGCTGTGTTTCTGGGGCCCAGCCTCCGGCAAACCGAGGCGGCCGCCCTGTTGCCTGGGGCACTGATCCTTCCTCCGATCAAACGTCACGACCTGGCGCGGGCCATTGAAACCTTCGCCCTCACCCGCGTCGGGATCATTGACGGTGAGTTTTTCCAAAGTCTCGCCATCTCACCCAAAGAAGTGGTGGCCGCGCTCCGTCAGGGCTGCCAGATCTACGGAGCTTCCAGCATGGGCGCCCTCCGCGCGGCGGAAACCTGGTCACTGGGAACGGTTGGTGTCGGACGAATTTTTGAGCTTTACCGCTCCGGCGTGATCGAAGGTGATGATGAAGTGGCGGTCACCTATTGCCCGGAGACCTACCGGCCACAGTCCGAGGCTCTGGCTAGCCTGCGGCTGGCTCTGGCCGACGCAGTCCAGGCGGGCGCGGTGTCTTCCCGGATGGCGACCCGCTTGGTGGCCCGTTTACGGCGGGCTTACTTCCCCGACCGGAGCCGCCAGCGATTGCTCCTGGAGGCCCGCCAACTCGCTCCGACAGAAGAACTTGCCGCTCTTCGCCAGTTCCTGGACTCCTGTCCGGACGCCAAAGCGCAGGATGCCCGGCTGTTGTTAGGCCGCCTGCAGGCAGACCCCTGACGGCCCCCGGCATCTCTTGCTTGGCTTGCACAACTTCCGTTCGAACGATCAATGGTGTACATTAGCCTCACACAGGGATGGCGGGTTTGAAGTTCTGCTGATTGGGGTGACGTGCCGGAAGGCCCGGTTCTTGTGAATGCTTCTGGAGGGTTTTATGAGTACTTTGTCCACTTCACGGGCTGGCCGGACCGGCCGCCTTATCTCACTTGCTGCGTTAGCCTTGATTGGCGCCGGCTCTCTGTTGGGCCGTACAGCGGGCCCACCCACTGAGCGCACCGGCGCTGGGGTCGATGGCGGAACCAACTGCACCGCGTGCCATCGGGGCGCGCTGGCCAATGCCGACCAACGCGGCCGTATCGCCATTGATGCCGCCTCATACCGGCCGGGCGTGAAACAAATGGTTCGGGTGACGGTGGAACATCCCGATGCCCTGCGGTGGGGCTTCCAGTTGATTGCCCGGTACGCGAGCGGCGAGACGCGGCAGGCGGGTTCATTTACTCCCAACGCTCAGACGCGCGTCGTTTGCGGCACGGCCGGTACGGCCGCCCCTTGCAATGGCGAACGTGAGTTTGCCTCACATACGGCCGCGGCCACGGTGCTCGGTTCCAATGGCCGGATGGCCTTCGAAGTAGAGTGGACGCCCCCGGCCGAAGATGTTGGTGACGTCACGTTTTACGCCGCCGGCATTGCCGCCAACAACGGCGGGGGCAACACCGGAGACATGGTCTACACCACGTCCACCGTCATCCGCAATGGTGCCGGTTGCGCGCTGGAAACTCCCACCATTCGCGAAGTCTCCAACTCAGCTTCTGGCGCTCCGAACATGGCGTTCAATGGGCTGACCTCGATTTACGGGGCCAACTTCAGCCCCACGGGCCGCGCCCGTTCTGTCACGCAGGCGGAGGTCCGCTTGCTCGCGTTCCCCAAACAGATGGATTGCGTCACGGTACTGGTCAACGGCCGGCCGGCGCCGATCACCTATGCCGGAAGCGGACAGATCAACTTCCAGGCTCCGTTTGATCAGTTGAATGCCTCCACCGTGCAAGTGGTGGTGAATCGCGGCCTGGCGAATGAACGTGCCAGCGCGGCGTTTAGCTCGACCATCAACCAGCTGCAGCCGGCGCTGTTCACGTTCAATGGAAGCAGCGTTGCCGCCATTGGGCCGGATGGCACGACGCGCGTGGCGCAGCCGTCGGTGGTTCCGGGTGCCCGACCAGCCAAGCCGGGCGACGTGGTTTCGATCTTCGCCACCGGGTTGGGTGTCACGAATCCCGCTTGGGACTCCGGTGACATTGCGCGCAATGCCTCGCCACTTCAAGTTCCGGTCTCGGTGGAAGTGGGCGGCATGACGGTGCCGGCCGCGGACATCCTCTACCAGGGCGCGGCGGTGCAGGCCATTTCGGGTCTCTATCAGGTGAACGTGCGGCTTCCGATGGGTCTCGGAGCCGGCGATCAGACGCTGGTGATCCGCCAGTCTGGCTTGGCTTCCCAAGCCGGAGTAACGATCCCCATCGTTCCGTAAGTACAGAACAAGAAAAAAGGGGGAGGTGCCATCGCGGCATCCTCCCCCTTTTCTGTTTGTTGACGCCTTCCGCGGCGTTATAGCAGTTTTTCCGCGATCGACTTGGGCTGCACAAACTGCAGCAGGTAGTCCGGGCCGCCGGCCTTAGAATCAGTTCCGCTCATGTTGAAGCCACCAAATGGGTTGGCCCCCACCATGGCACCGGTGCACTTGCGATTGATGTAGAGATTGCCGACAAAGAACTGCTCGCGGGCTTTGCGAATCTTTTCCGGGTTGCGAGTGTAGGCTGCGCCTGTCAGCCCGTACTCGGAATCGTTCGCCAGTTCCAGAGCATGATCGAAGTCGCGGGCCTTGGTGACGGCCAGCACCGGTCCAAAGATCTCTTCCTGGAAGAGCCGGTCGGTGGATTCGATGTCGGCGATGATGGTGGGCTGGATAAAGTAGCCTTCGCCTTCGGCCGCTTCGCCGCCCGTGATCAGGCGGCCTTCCTGCTTGCCCACTTCGATGTAGTCGAGAATCGACTTCTTCGCCCCGGCATTGATCACCGGGCCCATGTAGTACTGCGGATCGTCGGCGGGGCCTTGCGTCAGCTGCTCGGCGCGCTCCTTAATGCGCCCAATCAAGTCGTCGTAGACCGGCTCATCGATGATCAGCCGTGAACAGGCCGAGCACTTCTGCCCTTGGAAACCGAACGCCGCAGCGACGATACCCTGGGCGGCGGCGTCCAGGTCCGCATCGCGGTCCACGATGATGGCATCCTTGCCACCCATCTCGGCGACAACCCGCTTGATCCACTTCTGCCCGGGCTGTGTTTTGGCCGCCAGTTCATTGATCCGCAGGCCGACTTCTTTCGATCCCGTAAAGGAGATGAAGCGCGTCTTGGGGTGGGCCACCAGCAGGTCGCCAATGGCGGAGCCGGAGCCGGGCAGCAACGTGAAGGCGCGCTCCGGGAAGCCCGCTTCCGTCAGCACTTCCATAAACTTCGCGGCGATCGTGGGCGTGTCACTCGACGGCTTGATCACCACCGTGTTGCCGGTCACCAGCGAAGCCACGGCCATGCCCACCAGAATGGCCAGCGGGAAGTTCCACGGCGGCACAACGATGCCGACGCCCAGCGGCAGGTAGACCAGCACGCCTTCTTCGCCCGGCATCTGCACCAACGGCTCCGGGGAATCTAGCTTCGCCATCTGGCGGGCGTAGTAGGCCATAAAGTCGATCGCTTCGCAAACGTCGGCTTCGGCCTCATTCCAGTTCTTGCCCGACTCCACGACCAGCCAAGCGTTGAACTCATCCTTGCGCCGGCGCAAAATCTCGACGGCGCGGTTGGTGGTGGCAATGCGGTGCGAGGCGGGGGTGCGGCTCCACTCCTTGAAGTAAGCGAAAGCCGTTTCCACTGCCTGGTTTGCCATGTCGA
Organism: Bryobacteraceae bacterium; assembly: GCA_044359315.1. GTDB lineage: Bacteria > Acidobacteriota > Terriglobia > Bryobacterales > Bryobacteraceae > JAPKYZ01. The sequence goes on from JBIKMK010000001.1 coordinate 28,836, forward strand.
CGGTCGCCTTTTGGTGGACGCCGACAATCTCCGATGGCCGTGACGGGTTCACGGAGCGGATCTTGTCATCAGTGAAAAACTCATCGCGCCCGATGCGCAGCGGATACTCGCGGCCCAAGTCCTCGCGGACCTTGGCCAGGGCAGCTTCCATCGCCTGGCGGTGGACGGGTTGCGAGAAGTCGCGAAAGGACTCGTTAACAAATGGCGGCAGAGAGATGCTCATGCGGGTGCTCCTGAAAAGAGGGGAATCGGCAGATCGGTCAATCAAGATGAGCCTGCCAGACGTAACAGCCCGGCAGGCCCTGGTGGAAATCGGAAAACTGCGGGAGGAAACTAGCCCTGGACCAGCTTCTTGCCGCGCTCAAACAGCTCGGCGGCTTCGTCGGCAAACTCGCGGCCCTTCTCGTAGAGGTCACGGCCTTGATCGGCCACGCGGTCACGTCCTTCACTCGCCTTGGCCGCCAGCAAACGGCGCGTCTGCTCACCCGACTGGGGGGCGAACAGAATGCCGAGGGCAGCGCCGACAGCGGCACCGGCGAGGAACCAAACAATACCTTCGTTGTTATCGCGATTCATGGGAAAACTCCTTTGATACTTGTATTCGTTCTAGAAACTTCAGTGTAGCGCGAGCCACTGTCCGGCGAACGTCTCCCAGCGTAGGCGGTGCCCATCGGAATGGATGGTGAGACGCCCTTGCCGGTCGGTCCGCAGCGGCAGCGTGTGGGCCTCCGCCAGGGCTTCGAGCGTCTGTGTGTGGGGATGGCCGTAGCGGTTGGCATCCCCCACGGAGATCAACCCCAGCATCGGCCTGCCTTCAGCCACCAGCGCGGGTGTAGCTCGGGCCTTGCCTCCATGATGAGGTAGCTTCAAGACGGTGAACTGGCCTTCCGGCGGCTCAAACGTAGTGGCATCTCCGGGCAGCAGGAACCGGTGCTGGCCCATCCGGACATCCAGCACCAGTGAATGCTCATTGCGCGGTGGCCCCTCGTATTCTTCTTCCGCTCGCGGCGCTAACGCGGTCACTGCCGCTGCGCCAAAGTTCCAATGTGCCCCGGCCCGGCACTGGCGAACCGCCACGCCCCGCGCGCGGGCCACGGTGAGCAGCCGGTCCAGCTCGGCACTCCGGCCCAGGCCGGTGATCCAGAGTTCGCGAGGGCGAAAGTTCTCGATCAGGGCCTGCATTCCGCCCATGTGGTCCGCGTGCGCGTGGGTCAACACCACGATGTCGACGGTGCGGATGGACCGGGACCACAGATACGGAGCCACTACCTCTTCACCGATATCCATCGGCTTGGTGGCGCGGCCAAACGTGGGCAGGCCGCCCGCATCCACCAACATGCGCGTGCCATCGGGAAACACCGCCAGCAAAGCGTCGCCCTGCCCGACATCCAGCGTCGTGATCTCCAGTTCGCCGGACCGGGCGTCAGCAGGAAAAGGATGGATCAGCAGTAATGCCAGGGCACCAATGCTCGCCAGCGCCGCCGCCGGTGTCCAGCGCGAACCGGAGCGCAGTAGCCAAGCCAGCAGCAACAGCGTCGCCACCACCAACAGCGCCAGCCAGAATGGTGGCGCGGGGATGCGAAAGTCCGGCTCCCACTTCAAGTGCCACTGCGCCAAGCCGCTGGCCCAATCCACCATCAGCCGCGTCAGCCAGACCAGTGGCGTGAAGCCACTCAACGTCGCCGCAAAG
>JBIKMK010000094.1:0-10097 GCA_044359315.1 Bryobacteraceae bacterium
AAGCCTGGTAGAGGCGATACACCAAGCGGATGTGCGGTACGAATCACTCCGCCAGTTGGCGCTTTCCCGAATGCCGTTGGCACGGGAGCATTTCTCCGTACGCAGTTTCCGCCAACTATTGTGTCAACCCTGAACGCACGACTATTGGCCGGTTCAATTCTGGCCTATGGGTACAACCAGTGGGTGAAGGCTTTCCCTTCGCAGCACGTCAGGAACGCGTACCTGCGGAGGTGGTTGGCCGGAATGGGCGAAGGAACCAATGTTCTGATGGACTGCCGGATCTTGCAGGGCCGCAAGATCCATCTGGGCAGCCGCAATGTGATCAACTTTGGCTGTCTGCTCGATGGCCGAACTTACGAGATCCGGACCGGTTCTGATGTCTCAATTGGTCCGGAGGCCTCGATACTGACACTGGGCCATGATCCTCATTCGGCTACCTTTGCTGATCGCGGTGGGCCGGTGGTGATTGGCGACCGTGCCTGGATCGGCTACCGGGCGTTGGTCTTACCGGGTGTCACCATTGGCGAAGGGGCGGTGGTCGCCGCGGCCGCGGTGGTCACCAAGGATGTAGCGCCCTTCACGATCGTCGCCGGCAACCCGGCCCGCCCTGTAGGTGAGCGCCGCCACGACCTCACGTATCGTCTGAACTTCAAGGCGTTTCTCGCCTAGCCTGGCCCCGCTGTTCCGCAACTGCCTCCATCACTGGCGATCATGATTGCCATCTTGGGTCGGCCCCAGTGTTGGCGGACACCCTTGATGAGATAAGGCGGCAGACAGCGCGGTCTGCGCATGCAGGGGACTGGGGCGGTTGCGCGGTGTGGCCTGAAATTGAGCTGATCTCGTTGTTTGATGATGATGTGGCGCTGGTCCGAATGTCCTGTCAAATGAAGTTAGATGAGAGCCTGCCGCTGGGCGTTGGCTGGAGGATTTCGATTGGTCCCGGCGGATGGCACAATAGGGCCGTATCGCCGTCTGCCCCCAGCTGCAACTGGTACCAATGGAAGCCCCCGGCGGTCGCGTCTCCGGCCGTCGGTTTGGCTAGCAGCAGATGATGAGCCCCTACTATCTCTACCGCAAGGGAAGCATGCCGGCGTTCTCTGAAGTGCGCTTCTCCCATTGGTTGCCCATCCTGGCCAGCAACGTCAAGGGCTGCCTGCTGTCCGATCCGCAGATCGACCGGTGGGACCGGTTGGCCGGCAACGGCCAGGCCTTGCGGGATGTGCTGTCCGGGTCCGCGGATCCACGCCGCATGGAAGGCTTGTAGTGCGCCGGATACTGGTGTACTGCCCGGTTACTCTGGGGGGCATATATGACTACACTTTGGAACAGTCGCGAGCCTTGGCCGCGGCTGGCATCGAGGTAACGCTATTGACAGTTAACACCGTGGAGCTTAGCAATGGTATCCGCGTCGTTCCCGCACTACAACCGGAGTCCGACTCGGGTTGTGGTCGCTGGGTCCGCTTGGCGCGCATGGCGCACCGGATCCATTCAAACTTCGTTCTCCTGCGGCGCCACATTATCAAGCATGACCATCGGCAGGTGTTGATGTCCACCTATAGTGAATACGGTGCCCCTTTGTGGGCGCCTCCGCTGGCCTCCCTCGCGAGGCGTGGCGTGCGGTTTGGGGCCATTTTGCATGACCCGTTGCGCACCTACAGGGTGGGGCCGCCGTGGTTCCATCAATGGTCCATCCAAAGTGGCTATTCCTACTTGCGCGATGTGTTCGTGCATGACCCTATATCGCGCGCCGAAGCGGGCATTCCGGCCCATGTGCAGGTGACGGTGGTGCCCCATGGACCCTATCAGTTTCCGCTTCCACCAGTTGGAGAGCGCCTGGATATCCGAGCGCAAATGGGCATACCGGATGACGCCAAAGTGGTGCTTTCATTTGGCCAGATCCGGGCCGGTAAGAACCTGCATCTAGTCATCGAAGCGCTGGCTGACTTTCCGGATCTCTGGCTGCTGGTAGCGGGCCAGGAGAGTGGCGGCGGGGCTCCGTTGTTGCCTCAGTATCAGGAGATGGCGGTGCGCTGGGGTGTGGCCCGCCGCTGCCGCTGGCATCAGGGATTTGTTCCGGCAGCCCAAGTTGGTGCGTACTTTGAAGCGGCAGATCTGGTGCTATTGACCTACAGCCGCCACTTCCGGTCTGCCAGCGGTGTATTGAATACCGCTGTGGCGTACCAGCGGCCTTGTCTGGCTTCCTCCGGGCCGGGCGCATTGTGTTCTCAGACGGCCAAATACGGACTTGGCATTTGGGTGGAACCCGATCGCGCCGACACGATCCGGGAAGGTCTGGCGCGCTGGCAGGCCGGTATTCCTGAGCCGGAATGGGAGGGCTACCGCCGGGACAATTCTTGGGAAGAGAATGCCGGCCGGGTGGCCCAACAGATGTTTGGTACCCCATGAGCATCCACCGCCCCTGGATATGCTGCCAGATCGGTGCCCGGGAGCACTACGCCATCCCGCGAGCGCTTCACGCCACCGGCCGGTTGGACTCGCTTTGGACCGACCTTTGGTGGCCGCCAAACGGCCTCCCGGCCGGCTTCAATCAGCGCTTGGCTGGGCGCTACGAAGCAAGCTTGGCGGAGGCTTGCGTTCAGGCGCGCAACGGACGCTCACTCCTCGGGCAAGCCCTCTCCACACTGCGTTCGCAGGCACCGTGGGACAGGATCATCGCCTACAACGATCAATTCCAGAATTGGGTGTGCCAGGCGTGGCGGGCACAGCCGAAGCGGGCGGAGACGCCGGTGGTGTTCTCCTATAGTTACGCCGCGCAACATCTGCTGGAATACGCCCGCCAAGTGGGCTGGCCAACGGTGCTCGGGCAGATCGACCCAGGTCCAGAAGAAGAGCGCATTGTCGCGTCACTGCGCCGCAGCGAGCCTTGGGGCGCAGGCCATTGGGAGCCTGCACCGGCGGCATATTGGGAACGTTGGCGCGCCGAGTGCACACTGGCCGGCAGCATTATGGTGAACTCCGAGTTCTCCCGGCGCGCATTGATCACCGAAGGCGTGGCGGCCGAGAAGATTTGCGTGGTGCCACTCGTGCTAGCATCGCCGGCCGGGGCAGAGGAGTTCGTCCGGCAATACCCGGCAAGCTTCTCGGCACGCCGGCCGCTGCGGGTGCTGTTTCTGGGACAGGCCGGGCTACGCAAAGGTATTCATCTGGTGATGCGAGCGGCAGAATTGCTGAAAGGCGACCCGGTGGAGATTCATGTCGTCGGCCCGGTCCAGGTGGAGCGCAGTGAAGCGATGCAGCAGCATCCGGTGCTGCGTTGGCATGGCGCGGTGCCGCGTTCGGCGGTGGCAGCGCAGTATCAGAACGCCGACGTGTTTTTGTTCCCGACGTTTTCCGATGGCTTCGGACTAACTCAATTGGAGGCGCAGGCATGGAAGCTGCCGGTGCTTGCGTCGCGCTTTTGTGGCGACGTGGTGCGCGACGGCGAGAATGGACTGTTGATTGATCCCCTGACAGCGGAGATGATCGCCCAACTATTACTGGGCCTGTTGCGGGAACCGGCCCGGCTGCGGCGCCTGTCGGCCGGCTCAAGGTTGGCGGCGCACCAAATGATCGAGGGACTGGCACAGCGTCTTCAGCAGGCACAGTACGTCGGGTCCAGCAGATGCTGATTTCGCTCGTGTGGCTGACAATTGTCGTGGCGGCTGCCTTTCTGATCCATGCGTGCACGAACACGCGTGTGTTTGTCCCAAGCATGTGGCCTTCGGTCGGGGCCGCCAAACGGGGCCGGGGACACAGACCACGCTCGGCCTTCGAACCGCGCGGCTTTGCTCCGGTGCCGGATGCTCCGACGCTGTGGCGCGGAGCTATTGGAATGGGCGCGGTGGACATGGTGACCTCACATCTTGCATCGTTGCGTGCTCTTCTGCCGCCCTTAGGACACTTGGCTGAGAAGCGAAAGATCTCCCGCGCATGCATCGTGGCATGGTGGCGCCGGATCTTGATATGGTGAGGTTCAAGGGTACCGCCCAGCTGACCAAGGCTTCTTTCGGGATGCTGGTGACTGGTTTGGTGTCTGCGTGGAGGCATATTTCATGGCCGCCTGGTCCGGGCGTGGCCACGGTTGCTGGAGGCAGCCTTCACACTTGCGGCCGGACTGACGTTACTACACCAGCGCCCGGCTGTAATCGACTTGATTTTAATGAGTTTCCCACTCTTGGCGGCGGCAAACGGGCGTTATTCGTCCAGCGATGCCACTAGGTTGGCGAATGTCTAGTAACTCGGAAGTGTTTAATGGAACCATCCCAGCCCTTTCTCGGGGCTACCGCCGCTTCCTCGTAACTGGAGGTAGGGGATTTATCGGAAGCCACCTCGTCCGCGCTCTCGTTGCCGCCGATGCCGATGAAGTTATTGTTTTCGACAACGGTACACGTCGGTGTGCCGCACGTGAGCAGCCGTTCGGAACCAATGTGCGGCTGATCGACGCTGATATTCGCGACCGAGCGGCACTGAAATCGGCAATGTTAGGCGTTGACGTAGTCTTTCATCTCGCGGCACAATCCAACGTCATGGGCGCTGTCGCTGATCTCGAAGGCTCGTTCTCAACAAATGTCATCGGCACCTTTAATGTTTTCGCCGCGGCGCATTCTCACGGAGTTCGGCGAGTGGTCTTCACGTCATCCCGGGAGGTTTATGGGGAAACGGCGTCGATTCCGGTTGACGAGGCTTTCCCTCTGAACCCCAAGAACGCGTACGGCGTTAGTAAGGCCGCAGGAGAACATTATGCCCAAGTCTTTCGCGATGGAGGCTTGCCTATTTCCGTTCTGCGCCTAAGTAACGTTTACGGGCCCGGTGATGCAGGTCGCGTCATTCCGTTGTTTATCGACGCTGCCATGGCTGGACATCCGCTGGTTCTGTATGGCGGTCAACAGGTACTGGATTTCGTATGGATTGAGGAAGTGGTGCGTATGTTGGTGAAGTGTGGGCTATCTGAAGCTTACCTCGCTGAGCCAATGAATATTGGCAGTGGTCTGGGCATTATGGTCCGCGAACTCGCTGAACGTGTCATCGCACTCACTCACTCCTCGTCCGCACTTAACGTCCTTCCGCCACGGGAGGTTGAGGTGAGCCGCTTTGTGGCTAACGTGCGTTGCGCCATGAACGCGCTAGCGCTCCGCATCCCGGATGATCCACTGTTCGGCCTTCCTAGCGTAATTGCTTCTTGCACCAGAGAAACTGCACCTCATGCCGAACAACAGCCTGCTACCTAGATGGCAACCCGGTTTTCGTTCAGCGTTCTAACCAGAAAGGAGGAATCATGTTGCCAAGCACCTCCCCAGTTTGCGCGAGCTTGCCTTGTGACATTTTCTTGGTTGACTTCGCGAGCAGGTTTGCCCATTGTGCTGGGCCAGATCGATCCGGGACAGGAGGAGGAACGGATCGTAGCGTCGCTGCGTGCCCGAGAGGCATGGGCACCGGCATTGGGATACTGCCCCACGCGCATACTGCGATAGCGGGCTCAAGCTGGGCTTCGCAAGAAAGTTCATCGGGTAATGCGCGCGGCCGATCTAGTGAAAGCTGAGCCAGTGGAAAGTCACGTGCTGGGTCCCATCCAAGTGGAACGGACCGGCGCGCTGATCAACAACCCCTTGCTGCGTTGGCATGGCGCGGTGCCGCGTTCGGTGGTGGGGACGCAGTATGAGAACGCCCACGTGTTTTTGTTCACGACGTTTTCCGATGGCTTCGGACTGACTCAATTGGAGGCGCAGGCCTGGAAGCTGCCGGTGCTTGCGTCGCGCTCTTGCGACGACGTGGTGCGCGACGGCGAGAATGGCTTGTTGATTGATCCGCTGGCAGCGGAGACGATCGCCCGGCTGCCGCTCCTGTCGGCTGGCTCACGGCTGGCGGCGCACCTAACGATCGAGGGACTGGCGCAGCGTCTTCAGCAGACACAGAATGGTGGGCCCAGCAGATGTTGATTTCGCTCGTGTGGCTGACAATTGTCGTCGCGGCTGCCTTTCTGATCCATGCGTACAACAGTACACGCGATGTTTTTCATCCGCTGGTGTGTACGATGCCGATGTTCGGGTTCATCTATGGCTACATGCCGGTAACCTTGATTGAATCGGGCAGTTTGTTCCTGTATGTCACCGAGGATCAGGCCGTGTTTTTTCAATTACTGACCCTGGCCGTGCTGGTGGCCTTCGGTTGGGGCTGCCAGAGGGGGACACAAGCACCCTCGGCCATCGCACCGCGCGGCATTGCGTCGGTGCCGGATGCTCCGACGCTGTGGCGCGGTGCCATTGGCATGGGCGCGGTGGGCATGGTGGCCTGGGTGTACATGGTCTACGCTGGTGGCGGACTGACCAATGTCTTTGGATCCGCTTATGGCGGCTTTTACAACATCGACATCGGCTATATCCGCGATTCGGTGTATCTGCTGCTGGGCTCATTGCTGTTGTTGCTGTCCCCCACCTTGTGCCAACCCCGTAGCCTGAAGTGGTGGGCAGTGGTATGTACCTTTGCGACGCCTTGGTTAATCCAGGCGTTATTGGGCGCACGCCGCGGACCCACGTTTGTGCTGGCTGTGGGCCTGGGCGTTTCCTGGTACATGTCCCGCAATGAGCGTCCAAAGCTAGCCGTGGCGGCGGTCGCGGGGATGGGAGTGGGTTTGTTGATGCTTTTTCTGGTCGCAAACAGGAGTGCCATCTACATCGGCAGCAACGAGGAGTTGTCCACGGAAAAGATGGCCGACATTGCCAAGCCCGACGAATCGAACGAATATATTTTCGGGGTCGGGTGTGTCATCACCGCTGATCAGACGGGCAAGTTCTTTTGGGGTAAACGAGTGCTTGCGCAGATTTTCGTTCGGCCTATCCCTCGCGTGATCTGGCCCACCAAGTACGCCGATACCGTGCCGGAGCTGGAACAGAATGCAGGTGTGGCCGGGGCCGGCATGGAAGCGGTGATGGGTTGGAAGGAAGTTCCTGGAGCCGCCGCTGCTATGGTGGCCGATACCTGGGTGGAGTTTGGTTGGGGGTGCATCCCGTTTGCATTCGGGGCTGGCTGGGCCTATGGCTATTTTTGGCGGCGCGCCACGATTGATGCAGGATTCTGGATCACGCAGTATGTCATCCTGCTGCTGCTGTCGGTGTACCTGATTACGCAAAGCCTGGAGGCGGTACTTTTCCGGCTGATTATCCTGTCGCTCCCAGTGCAATGGATTTGGAATCGCAGTGAGCGTCAAGGCGCCTTGAATGAGCTGGCCAACCCGGCAGGCGCGGATGATCTTTTGACCAGTGAAACTGGGCCCAGCGGCCAACCCGCATGAGCGGCAACCGCATCGCGCTGGCGCTGATCAACAATGCGCCCACGCCCTACCGGGTGTTCTTCCATGAACGGCTGGCGCGCGAACTGACGGGCGTCGATTGCTGGAGCTTGTTTACGCATGGCGTCAGCAACTCCAACTGGCAGTTGGAGTTGCCAGAGTCGATCCGCCCCGTCCTATTCGGCGAAGGACAGGACAGCAGCCAGGCCGACCAATGGCAGGCGCAGCACCGGGAATGGTGGAAGGCCGGCCGCGTGATTCAGTGGTTGCGGGACCAATGCATTGCGGCCGTGATCCTAGGCGGCTATAACGACCTGGGCCGGTTGCGTATTCTCCACTGGTGCTATGCTCAGGGCGTGCCGTGTTTTCTGTTCGCGGATAGCAACATCCACGCCGACCAGGGCACCGGTGCCCGGCAGTGGGTGAAGCAGCAGGCGCTTTCGCGCATCCTGGGCCGATTCAGCGGAGTTCTCTGCTGCGGCAGCGCGGGCGAGGCGTATTTCCTGAAATATGGCGTCCCGGCCGAGCGTCTGTTCCGCGCCCCCTACGACGCCGACTACAACGCGATCCGGAATTTCTCGGCGCAGAAGGCCCATGGGACCGCCCAACGCTTCGGGTTGGTGCCTGGGCGGCGTTACCTCATGTTCTCTGGCCGTCTGGCACCGGAAAAGCGCGTCGATCTGCTGGTGCGGGCGTTTCTTCAGGTGGCGCCAGAGTTTCCGGATTGGGATCTGTTGATCGTCGGCTCCGGACCAGAGCAACCCGCGCTCATGGAACTGGTGGGTGGTCTGCCGGGACGCATCTTGTGGACGGGGTTCGTCAACGGCTTCAATGATCTCGCCGGACTTTACGCCCACGCCAGCGTCGCCGTGCTGCCTAGCGATGTGGAGCCGTGGGGGGTCGCGGTGACAGAGGCGGCGTCGCGAATGCCGGTTATCGCCAGTTCCGTGGTGGGTGCGGCGCTCGACCTCGTGCAGGATGGCGAGAATGGCCGGCTGTTTCGCGTGGGGAATTTGGATTCATTAACCTCTTGCCTGCGCGATGTCCTGAGCCCCGCGCGCTTGGAAAGCATGACCGGGGCGGCTCCGCGGCTGTTTGACGCTTGGCGCGCGACCAATGATCCGGTACAGGGAGTGCGGCGGGCGCTGGGGTTTGTGGGGATCAACACGCCATGAGCACGATCTGTCTTGACGTCTCCTCTCACGTCGACCCTAAGTATGGCGGGATCGTCTCCTCGCTGCCGCCGTTCGGTACGGCCATGGACGCCGAAGGCCGCTACCGCACACAGCGGGCCGCGTTCTGCCGCCCGGGTGAATCATTGGAGCAGCCCCAGCTTACGTGTTGGCCCTATGCGCAAGGCGACTGGTGGACTCGGGGACCTCTCCAATCGCGGTTTGCGGATCTGGTTTCCGGTACCGGGGTGGTGCATATTCACGGCATCTGGGAAGCACATTGCCGCGTCAGCGCGCAAGCGTCGCGCCGGTTGGGGCGGCCGTACGTCGTGTCGGCCCAAGGCATGCTGGACGGCTGGTCGTTGCGGCAAAAGCGGTTGAAAAAGAAACTCTACCTGTGGTTGACAGAGCGGGCCACTTTGCAGCACGCGGCATGTCTGCGGGCAGTCACCGCCGCAGAACGGGATAACTACCGCGCCATCGGCCTCACCAATCCGGTGGCGGTGATCCCCAACGGCATCACACTACCGCCGCGGCCGTCGCCGGATGAGTTTTGGGAGCGGTTCCCGGCATTGCGCCAGCGTCCGTTGGTGCTTTTTCTGGGGCGGCTCCATCCTAAGAAAGGACTATTTCCGCTACTTGAAGCTTGGGAGTTGCTGATGCGCCAGCAGTCCGAGCCGCATCTGGTGATCGCGGGTCCGGATGACGCGGGTACAGAGGCGGCATTGCGCGAGCAGATCGCCGTGCGGGGCCTAGGACAGAGTGTGACGCTGACCGGCATCCTCACCGGCGGGCTAAAGTGGAGCGCCTTTGCGGCCGCCTCGCTCTTCACACTGCCCAGTTATTCTGAAGGCTTCAGCCTGGCTCTACTTGAAGCCTTGGGGACCGGCACGCCAGCGCTAATCTCACGGGGTTGTTACTTTGATGAAGTGGAGAAGGCGGGCGCGGGCTGGATCACGGAAGTAACGCCGGCCGCCATCGCGGAAGCGCTCACGCTAATCATGCGGCCCGCCGGCTCCGACGCCTTGAAAGAGGCCTCACGGCAGGCGCTTGAGCTAGCGCGCCAGTACGCATGGGAACGAGTTGCCACACAAATGGCCGATGTCTATGATTGGGTACGAGGTGGCCCAAGGCCCACCTCGTGCCTGGTTGACACCTGAAACATGCAGGTTGATCTATCACGCTTCAACAATTCCTGGTATTCACCCGGACGGCCCTTCGCCACACAGGCGCTTTGGTTCTTTCTAGGGCTGCCCTTGCTGCGCGCGAGATGGAATCCCTCCTCGGGGTTTCGCCGAGGTCTTTTGCGCCTATTTGGTGCCCGCATCGGCCCCGGTGTTGTCATCAAACCCGGGGTGCGCGTGAAGTACCCCTGGCTGCTAGAGATTGGCGATCATTCCTGGATCGGCGAAGACGCTTGGATTGACAATCTCACTACTGTAGCGGTGGGTGCCCATGTCTGCATTTCCCAAGGCGCTTACCTGTGCACGGGCAACCATGACTGGTCCGATCCGGCATTTGGCCTGATCGTCGGCGCTATCACTATTCTCGCGGGTAGTTGGGTGGGCGCCCAGTGCATCATCTGCCCGAATACGATCCTTGAAACCGGTGCCATCGTGACCGCCGGGAGTGTCGCCACC
>JBIKMK010000692.1:0-2811 GCA_044359315.1 Bryobacteraceae bacterium
CTTTTCCCAGGTGGCGGGCGCGGCGTAGTGCTTGGAAATCGGGTCGTCCAGCTTCAGCTTGCCTTGCTCGACGAACTGCAGGATCGCCACGGCCGTGAACTGCTTGGTGATGGAGCCAATCCGGAACTTGGTTTCCGGTGTGTTGGCAATGTCCCATTCGTCGTTCGCATTCCCGTAGGCTTTGCGGAAGATGGGTTGGCCGTCGCGGGCCACCAGCACCGTCCCTCGGAACAGGCCGTCACGGACAAATGACTGGACGTAGGCGTCGGCCTTGGCTGCCACATCCGCTGGTGCCGGTTGCGCGACAACGAGCGCGCACAGGCCAAGTAAGGCAAGAGTGAATCGCATGCTGCAAAGGTCAGACGACGGCGGTGGCCGGTTTGTTCCCTGGAATCAGCACCGGTGCCGGTTAGCCCAGCAGTGCCTGCCGCAGAGCGGCTTCGTCTTCCGGAAAGACGGTGCGGAGATCAATCAGCAGACGATCTTTCTCGATGCGGGCAATGATGGGCGGATGATGGGCGCGCAGGCGCCGTTCCCATTGGAGGGCATCGCCGTTCAGGGCGATCAGCCAGGTTGGAATGCGTTGTTCCGGCGTGGCGCCGCCGCCGATGACGCTCTCTCCGGCCACCAGTTCAGCGTCCAACCCCACCACCATGTCCTCGGCCCGCGCGTGGATTTCGGCGGCACTGCGCCGGATCATCCAGAGAGCGGGCAACTGGTCAAACTGCTCCAGGAGCAGCTTTCGCAGCGTCGCCTCCAAGGCCGCCACAATCAGCTTGTCGCAGCGGAAGGCGCGGTACATCGGGTTGCGGCGGATGCGGGGCACTAGCGCGGCATCTCCCGCAATCAGGCCGGTCTGCGGGCCGCCTAGCAGCTTGTCGCAGGAGAAGCTCACCACATCGACACCGGCGTCGAGGCTGTGCTTCACCAGCGGCTCGTCGATGCCGTAGGGCTTCAGGTCCACCAGGCAGCCGCTGCCCAGGTCCTCATAAACCGGAATCCGCCGCTCGCGCCCCAGCTTCGTCAGCTCTTCCAGTGTCGGCTTGGCTGTGAAGCCGGTCACCTTGAAGTTGGACGGATGCACGCGCATGATCAACCGCGTGCGTTCATTGATGGCCTGCGCGTAGTCCTCAATGGAGGTTTTGTTGGTCGCCCCCACTTCGCGCAGAATGGCGCCGGAGCGCTGCATGATGTCCGGGATGCGGAAGCCATCGCCGATCTCGATCAGCTCGCCGCGCGAAACGATCACCTCGTGGCCCGCCGCCAGTTCATGCAGCACCAGGTAAACCGCCGCCGCGTTGTTGTTCACCGCAATGGCCGGCACACCCAACAGCTTCTCGAGCAGTGGCGCCGTGTGCGCATCGCGCTTGCCGCGCTTGCCGCTGGCGAGATCGTATTCCAAATTCGAGTAGCCGTCCATCGGGCCCATTGGCGCCAGTGGAGCGCGCCCCAGATTGGTGTGGAGCACCACACCCGTGGCGTTGATTACCCGCTTCAGTGACGGTTGCTGCCAACGCCCCAACCCAGACAAGACGCGGCTGTCGATGTCGGCCAGCGGTAATTCATCGCGCCGCACCAGTTCCAATACGCGCCGGATCTCGCTCACCACCAACCCATGCGGATAGGGCAGGGAACCCAGCCGCTGGAGGATCGCGTCGACTGATGGGGGGATGGTCATTGGTGAATGCTTTGCTCACGAAGCCAAACGCTTCTATTGTGACATTGGGGTGCTGGGCCCACCTGGGCTTGATCGACGCTAACCTGAAAGATGACAATGCCCCACCCGCCCCGCAAGCCGGAGATCATGAGTCCGGCCGGTTATTGGCCGCAGTTGCACGCCGCGGTTGAGGCGGGCGCGGATTCGGTCTACTTTGGCCTGAAGCAGTTCACGGCACGCGCCAAAGTTGGTTTCGAACTGGCGGAACTACCGGAGGTGTTCACTACGCTTCACCGCCGCGGCGTCAAGGGCTTTGTCACCTTCAACACGCTGGTGTTTGAGCATGAGCTGGAGTTGGCCGCGCGCGCACTGAAGGCCATCGCCCATGCCGGAGCCGACGCGGTGATCGTCCAGGACCTGGGCGTGATGCGTTTCGTTCATGAATACGCGCCGGATCTAGAGATCCACGCCAGCACCCAGATGAGCATCACCAGTGCCGATGGGGCGTTGCTGGCCGTGCGTCATGGAGCGAAGCGAGTGACACTGGCGCGGGAGCTATCGCTGGATGAGATCCGCCAGATCTATGAGCGCACCGGTGCCGAGCTGGAGATCTTCGTTCACGGTGCCTTGTGCGTGGCCTACTCTGGCCAGTGCCTTTCATCGGAGGCTTGGGGTGGCCGCAGCGCCAATCGTGGCCAGTGCGCTCAAGCTTGCCGGTTGCCGTATGAGTTGATCGTCGATGGCCAGACGAAACCGCTGGATGATGCGCGGTACCTGCTGTCGCCGGGGGATCTTTACACGCTGCCGCAAGTGCCCCAGATCATGGCGGCGGGCGTATCCGCGCTGAAGATCGAAGGCCGCTATAAGGACGTGGACTACGTCGCGCTGACGACCCGAGCGTATCGGGAGGCCGTCGATCAAGCGTGGGCGGGCCGGCCGGTGGAAGTCTCAGCGGAGAAGGCGTTGCAACTGGAGCAGGTCTATTCACGCGGCCTGGGGCCATTCTTCCTGACGGGCACCAATCACCAAGCGGTGGTGGAAGGCCGTGCGCCCCGGCATCGCGGTGTGCGGATCGCAAGCGTGGTCCGCGTAGGTGAGGAGCATCTGGTGGTGGCACCTTCCGAAGCCCACCGGATCGCTCCACTGAAGCCGGG
>JBIKMK010000693.1:0-2809 GCA_044359315.1 Bryobacteraceae bacterium
GTAGACCAAGCCCGTGTCGGTGGTGGTGAGGATTCCGTCGAGTGCGAACACGTAGCTCAGCGAATAGACGCCGGTGCCGCCGTCGATGGTGATCTCGTCGGTACTGGAGGCCTGCACGTACGCCATCGTCGGAACGCTGTAGTAACCCGGGGCTTGAGGTCCATCAGCCACGTCCTGCCAGTTCCAGAGATAGCTGCTGCGCTTGTAGTCGGTGAGGGTGACATCCATGGTCAGCCGCCACAAGTCGTTTAGCGCCACGGCGGTGGCGGAGCCATTGTAGGACTGGGTATAGAGGAAAGAACCGGGAATGATCGAGGGGATTTCGATGAGCACCGGATTGCCATCGGCATCCAAGATGGGATTGCCGTCAGCATCCACGGATGGTTCCCACGTAGAAGGGCCAGGGGTGTCCGGTCCGAAAACATCACTGGTCCACACCAGGCTGTTGCTGTGGCCGCTGGCATTGGTGCTGCCATAGCCGCAGGGGGCGAAGTTGGGGTCTGAGGTGGGGCAGAGTTGAGAGTAGGTGGTTAGGCCCGCCCAGGCCGGGCTGGCCAAGGCCAGGCATAGCAGGCCGAGTAACGAGTATTTCTTAAAAAGCATGAGGACTCCAGGTGGCGAGGTGGGAGGTCTGTCGGGGAGAGGAAGAGGTTGGCATCCATCAAGAGAAGGCCAGCCCCAAGGCCGGTGGGACTTGGTGACCGGGAGGCGCCGAATGTCTTGCAAGTGCTTGACAATTCTATACCTTATTGTTCAGGCGAATACCTTAGACAGCCTAACGGGAATTTAGCAGAGCCCGTTGCTGAAGTCAATGTAAACGAGGGCGACGGAGGGGGCGGCCAGTCACTTATGATGAAGACCAATGAGCCACCAACGATCCATGGTGCAGCGGCGCGGCGCGCGAGTTTGGGCCGTGGCCTGGGTGGTGTGGGGCTTGGCCGCCTGTAATGCCCCGCGGCCGGAAGTGAAACCATCCGGGGAGGGCTCGGGCGCACCGGGGTTGAATCTATACCGGCTGGTGGTGGCGGGTCGCGTGGGGGCACCGCCGCCGAAGCTGGTGGTGGCCAATGGCGCGGGTGACGACGATTCCGGTCGAATTGCGCCGGATGGCAATTGGTTTGCGTTCCGCACGCACCGGGCCGGAGCAGCAGAGATCTGGATCGCCCGCAAGGATGGCTCGGGTGCGAGGCGTTTGGCCGCGGGGATGGACGAGATGGGCGCGCCCAGTTGGTCACCCGACGCCAAATGGGTGGTGTTCCAGGCGCGCAAGAGCGGCGTGTTACGGCTTTTTGCCGCCTCCCCTTCCACACCTGGGCTCCGGGAGATTCCGACTCCGCCCACCCCCTCCAGCCACCCGGTGTTTTCACGCGATGGGAAGAGCATCTATTTCACCCAGCCGGCTGCGGGTGGCGGCGGGCAGGTGGCGCGCGTGGGCTTTGATGGCCAAGGATACGCTGTGGTCCGAGAAGCTGCCACCGAAGCGGAGGAGAGCGGGTCCGACGGAGTGACCCTGTACTACTCTTCCGGGCCCAGTTCCGGCGTCTTTGGCGTCCCGTTGGCGGGTGGCAAGCCCAAACAGGTGACCCCTCTGGGTGGTGACCGGCAGTGGGCGTTGAGCCGGGAAGCGCTGTTTGTGCTGGACGCCCAGCAGAAGGCGGTGGTCCGGATCGACCTGAAGACCGGCCACCAATCCACGGCGTTCCCCCTTCCGGCGGCGTTCCGGATGCCCGCCACGGGGCGCGCCTTGGATGTAGCGGCGGATGAGACCTGGTACCTGCTGCCGCTTGATGATGGTGGCGCGACAGGCCAGCAGAAGTAGTTGTGCTAGACCACTTCACAGGCTGGCTGAAGCGGGATAGAATCGAGCGCTATGCGCACTCCTTTGCTTTTTCTGGCCATGGCCGGTCTGCTGCGGGCGGATCTGGTGGAGCAAGGGCCCAAGGATGCCAAGCCTTCGGGACTGCTGGCGGGTGTGGCCCGAGTTTCGATTGACCCTCCTATCCCGATCGCCAAGTTGAACTGGGGTTCCCAGACGCACATCGTCGCCAAAGGCATTGACCCGCCCGGCTTGAAGGCGACGGCGCTGGTGCTCTCCGACGGCAAGCAGCGGTTTGCGATGGTGGACCTGGACATCATCACGGTGGAGGGGTTGGAATCCGCCGTGGAGGATGCTGCGGCCAGGACGGGCATTCCGGTGGAGCACATCCGGTTGGCCGCTTCTCATACGCATGCTGCGCCGCTGCTGTCGCTGGAACGCGGTCCGGCAGGGGTGGATCTCACTGAATACGCCCGCGTCTACCAGGGCTACATGGAGGATGTCCGGGCTCGCATTGTGGAGGTGATTGCCGCCGCCAATGCCAAGCTGGAGCCCGCGCATCTGGCCGGTGGGCGCGGCACGGGCACGATCAACATCAACCGCCGGGTTCGGGGAACGCCCAATTCGCCACCCGCCGTGGGGATCAACCCGGACGGGTTTGTCGATCGGGAGCTGATCGTCTTCCGGATCGACAATGCGCAAGGCCGACCGCTGGCCGTATTGGCCAATTTCCAGACGCACGGCACGGTGCTGGCCTATGAGAACGAACTGGCGTCGCCGGATTGGATCGGGATGGCGCGGCAGACGGTGGAGCAGGCTTTCCCCGGGTCGCTGTGCCTGTACTTCCAAGGCGCGGCGGGCAATCAAGGGCCGGTGGAAGGCTTTACTGGTGACGTCGAAGTGGCACACCGGTTGGGGCGGATCTTGGGCCATCAGATTAGCGCCGTGGCGGAGCAGATTGACACCGTGGTCCGGCAGCCGCGAGCGGAGGGC
>JBIKMK010000694.1:0-2807 GCA_044359315.1 Bryobacteraceae bacterium
CGGCCCTAGTAGTGCCCGCAATACGGGCAGGCGCGATGCGGCACCTAGGGCTCGTTGCAGTTGGAGCACTCAGAAATGTTGTACGACTTCAAAAAGTCGTGGGCGCGGCGGGTTGACGTGCGGCGCTTCGAGTGGCGGCGTTTTGGATTAGGCATCTCACTTCCCTCTCAGTTACTTTTCCAGCGTGGACGGCGCGGGCACGGCAAAACCCTTCAGGGCGGCCCACCGCTCATCCACCAATTCACTCACGCAAGAACATTGCTCCCGGTTCCGGTTGATGCCGCACACTGGGCATAAACCGTGGCAAGCTGGTTCGCATACCCGCTGCATCGGCAGCGCCAGCAGAACCTGTTCCCGCAAAACTTCCAGCAACTCTAAACCATTGCCCTCGAAGAAGCCCATTTCGACTTCCCCTTCTTTCAGGGCCACTTCACCACCACCCGCCGGAGAATTCGCCGCACGGTAGTAGAGATCAAATCCCCGCCGGACCGGCATGATGGCTAATTCCAGGCAACGCTCACAGTCCGATTCCATTTCGACGGAAAACGAACCCTTCAGGTGAATTTCCTCCACCAGTTCCAGCCATTCCGCCCGGCCTTCCACTTTCAGGTCCGTGCGTTGCCGCAAACCAGCTTCCAGAAACTCGATCTCTCCCGGAGCGCAGGTGAGGTCGAAGATAATGGGCCGGACTTCCATGTCCCGGATATTCAAGAACATCCGCACCTCCCCCGGCCGCACACAAACGGGCATAGTTCACCCGCTGTCACGCCAAATCAACAGTATAGCGCAAGGCTTGGCGCAGGGTAAAGAGTTTCCGCCACGCTGCTGGTCTGCCCAGCGGGCTTGGACTACGCAGGAAATGAGAGAATTGATGTCTCTTTGGCGTGTTTGACATCAAAATGGGGAGAACGCATCATGAAAAGGGAGGGTCTGGCGACCATGAGGACCACGATTGAGGTGGCAGACGATGTTCTGGCGGCGACCCGCGCTCTGGCCGCCGCCTGGGGCGTGTCGTTGGGCGTGGCGTTATCCGATTTGGCTCGTCGCGGGCTAGCGGCGCGGCTGCCGCTGAGTGACCGCAATGGCTTTCCAGTCTTTCAAGTGACCGGCGGCCAGTTCGGCCACGAGGATGTGTTGGCGGCAATGGCATCCGAGGACCAGGAGTTGGCGGAGCAGTTCGCAACGCCGGAGTAGCCGATGGCCTACCTTCTGGATGTCAACGTCCTGCTGGCCTTGGCTTGGCCGAACCATCTGCACCACGAAGCTGCCCATCGGTGGTTTGGCAGCCATCAGCAAGCTGGTTGGGCTACCTGTCCCTTGACCCAGCTCAGTTTTGTCCGGTTGTCGATGCAGCCGACCGTCGTGAAGGTGCCGCTATTGTTGGGCGATGCACTTGCCGCACTGGCCCGGATGACGGCGTCACCGACCCACCTGTTCTGGCCCGCTGAGCGGGGATTGCTGGACATTGATGCCCGGATACGCCACCGTATCATCGGACACCAGCAGTTGGCGGATGCTGTGTTGTTCGATTTGGCGCTACACCATCAGGGCGCGTTGGCTACCTTTGACCGACGGCTATCGGGATTGATACCACCGGAACTTGAGGCGTCGCAGCCCATCATGCTAATCCCGGCCTGATTTCGGAGCCAGCCACTTCATGGGTGACTAGGCAGAATCCGTTGGGAGGTGTAGCGTTAAGGTATGAATAAGATATTGCAGAAGCGCCATAAGCGCCAGGTGGCGCGCGCCAAGGCGAAGGTAAAGCTTTCGGAGCCGGACGTGCGGACGCATGAGGAGATTGAGGCGGCGCGGGAAGCCAGCCGTTTTGATGCCAGCCGGGGAGCCGGGTCCTCATTGTCGGCGACGGGCCGTACGGTGGGCCATAACCCAAGCACGACCTCGGGCAGCGCAGCCAAGACTTCGGTCTAGTTGGTGTGTTGGGGAAGGTGTAGGTTTTTGGGAATCCGGCCCGTTGGTAGTGGGTTCGCTCCTATTTGAGCGGGTGGGGCTTGGAGGGGGGCTGGGGGATTTACTGCAAGAGGAGTAAAGGCCAGGCCGGATTCCCTTTTCCGTGCCTGGATTCTCCCGTGCCCAGTGGGGCGGCCCGCCGTCGAAGTTTGGGAAGCACTAGAAAGCAAAGGGAATAAACTTTCTGCTCGGCGGTGACGGTGCCGCAAGCCCGTCATCGCTGCCCGATTCTTTTTTTCGAGATTCCGGGAAAACATGAGACAAAGTGAGACATTCTGCTTCTTGTCTTACCCGATAACTCAAATAGCAGGTGGTGGCAGCGGGTTCAGCGAAGGCTGCGCGTAAACGCCTGGGAATAGGCGGGATGAGCGGGCAAGAGCCTGGTGACGGCCCTGAGACGGCGAAGGTCGGGCACAGCTTGCTGGCGCGCGCGGCTCGGTAGAATCTGCGCGTCAGCGAGGGCTGGTGGCTAACCCGCCCGCAGTTCGCCGACGGCCAGCCACAACGCCCGGGGAACGTGAAAGAAGCCCTTGTAGTGGTTGCCTTTGGCGTTGTGCGTGATGCGGCCGGAACGGTCGGTGTAGCCGAACCATTCGCCGGAGGGAGCACCGGGCACGGCTTTCGAAGGCGCGCCGGGGTCGTCCACAAAGGTGCGCCAGCTGTAGTCGTCCATCCGGTCCAGCCAGCGGAGCCACTTGGTGTCGCCCGTGCGGCGCCAGGCGTGGGCCAGGGCGAGCATCGCTTCCGTGTGTGGCCACCAAAGCTTCATGTCCCATTCGAGTTCCAGCATAGGCAGACCTTGCGTGTCGAGGAAGTAGTAGAGCCCTTCCTGCTCCGTG
>JBIKMK010000695.1:0-2806 GCA_044359315.1 Bryobacteraceae bacterium
TTCTTGCGCCGTGGGGGTTGCTGACTGTTACCCGGGTTCTGGGACGGTGACCAATGCTCGGGTGACGCAGATGTTTACCGGCAAGTAGCGCGATGCGGAGACGGGGTTGGATTATTTTTGGGCGAGGTATATGTCGGCGGCGCAGGGGCGGTTTACGAGTCCTTATGATCGAGGTCTACACGAATGAAAACGTTAGCCGCCGCACGCGTTAGTACCATGGTCTTTGTGATGTTGCCGTTGGCTGCATCCGGCGCGGACGGCGGGGCGTGGGTCAGCCAAGGGCGAACGGTCAAGCGGTTTCAGCCCGGCGAGGTTCCCTTATCCAGCACGATTCGACTTGCGTTCGAGCCATTCAGCCTTTCAATGACCGGCGACGGAACGGTCATGTACGTGAACGACACCTGCGCCGGAGACGCAAAGATGCGGCTAAGGTATCCCCAGGGAAATGAGGCGACAGTCCCTGGCCTTAGTGCCTTACTTCACGGCCGTAGAGCCCGTGTCGACGGTCTGGCTTTGGCAGCCTCTGGACAGCTAGGCGCATTCGTGATCCGGCCCTGCACTAAGGCCTCGGTTGTCGAGGTTTCGGAGGCGCTCGGAGTGGTTCATCTGGTATTCATTCGCGACTTGAGAATAGGTGTGGTTCGAGGTTCCTTGGATGATGTTGGTGTACCAGTAGGGATGGCGACCAATCCCACTTTCAGCGACGACGAAAAGTTTCTCCTCGTCAACTACGACGGTGGTTTCGAGATCTTCAATGTTGAGTCTGGCCGTAGCGTCTTTATGTCGACCGAAATCAAGGCGCTGTCGGAAGGCTGGGCGGGCGCCCTGGGCTGGATCGCCGGAGACTGTATAGCGGTGAAATCTGGGCGCGACCACATAGCTGCTGGTCTAGAGCCACCAATGGTAGTTAATTGGCTTTCGAGGAAGATCCGGCCCCTCGCAGATCTGCCTGGCGCATCGACTCAGAGTCTGATCGGCCTAACAGAAGCGCGATCAGAATACGGCATGCGGAGAACATCGCAAGGTTGGCAGCTCGTCCCGTTGCGAAGGGGTGGCGCAAGTACGCCACTTTCCAAGGATGGCATGGCCGGCTTGACTGCGGCGAGCATGCGCGGTGGAGCGGAACTGTGCCACATGCGCGAATAACCATGAGTTTCTTGTTTACCGGCAAGGAGCGGGATGGGGAGACGGGGCTGGATTACTTCGGAGACTCGGTATATGTTGTCGGCGCAGGGGCATTTTACGAAAGGCTTATGAGCGAGGGAACACAATGACTGAAATACTCCGAACAATCACGGCGAACCGCGCTCCATCGATTGCCCGGCAGTGGGCCTTGCCCCGGCCCCTCCCGAGCCTCCCCGCGGCCGCCGCCGGGAGTTCTGCACTGGCAAGTTCTACACTAAGGGGTTACTGATGCCTTTCCTGCTTCGTTTTCAGCACGCCTCACCCATGCGCTGGGCACGCTGGGCCATTCCTGTGGGTCTGGCGATGAGTATGGCCCTCGGGCTACCGGCGCAGGACGTGCTCGAACGAAAGCCGCCGAAGGCCGATGAGCGGGTCACCTATGGGAGTGACGCGAACCAGTTCGCCGATGTCCGGCGTCCCGCGATGGTCTCCGCGCGGCCGCATCTGGTGGTGATGATCCACGGCGGCTACTGGCGGGCCCGCTACAGCCTGGACCATCTGGGGCATGCCGCCGCTGCTCTGACCGCCAAGGGCGTCATCACCTACAGCCTGGAATACCGGCGCATCGGGCAGCCCGGGGGCGGCTGGCCGGGGACGTGGCAGGATATCCAGGCCGGCATTGCCAAGGCGATCCGCGACGTCAAGCCGGGTCGCGTGACGGTGATCGGCCATTCAGCGGGGGGACATCTCACGTTGTTGGCGGGCGATCAGCCGGGCGTCGATCACGTGGTGGCGCTGGCCCCCGTGGCTGATCTGCGGCGCGCCTGGGAGATGAAGGCGTCGAATGGCGTGGTGGGCGAATTGTTGGGCATGCCGCCGGAGCCCAAGTTTGCGGAAGCGTCGCCGATGGAGCGCGGTCCGGTGAAGGCCCAGGTGACCATCATCCACGGCAGCAAAGATGACGTGGTGCCGTTTGATATGGGCGCCGCCTACGCGAAGAAGTTCAAGGCCCGGCTGATTGAGCTGAAAGGTGCGGGACACTTTGAAGTGATCGATCCGCTCGCCAAAGAGTGGTCGCAGATTGAGGAGGCAGTGCTTGGATCTCGGCCTTAAGGATAAAGTCGCGGTAGTCGCCGCCGCGTCGGGCGGTTTGGGTTTCGCGGTGGCGCTGGGGTTGTCGCGCGAAGGGGCGAAGGTGGCCATCTGCTCCCGCGATGAAGCCCGGATCGAAGCGGCGGCGGAGTTGATTCGCTCGCAGACGGGCGGGGAAGTCTTCGCGGCTTCGGTGGACGTCACCGATGAATCGCAGGTGCATTCATTTGTGGTCGCAACCGAGCAGCAGTTCGGGCGTGTCGATATCGGCGTCAGCAACTGCGGCGGACCGGCATCAAAGAAGTTTGATCAGACGACAACGACGGATTGGGAGAAGGCGTATCAGACCAGCTTTCTTTCAACGCTGTATTTCGCCCAGGCTCTGCTGCCCGGTATGCGGGAGCGGCGCTGGGGGCGGTTCCTCACCATCACTTCGTCGGCCGTGAAGCAGCCGCTGGATGGCTTGATCTTGTCGAATTCGGTGCGCAGTGCGGTGAGCGGGCTGGTGAAGTCGCTCTCGAACGAATACGGCCCGGACAACGTGCTGATCCACAATGTCTGCCCCGGCTTTACGGCCACGGACCGGTTG
>JBIKMK010000696.1:0-2805 GCA_044359315.1 Bryobacteraceae bacterium
GCCGCCATTGGAGCCATCGCGGGCGGCGGCAAAGGCGCGGCCATCGGTGCCGGAGCAGGCGCAGCCGGAGGCACCGGAGTCGTGCTCGCCACCAAGGGCGACGCCGCCCAGATCCCCGCCGAAACCCTGCTCACCTTTAAGCTGGCGGCGCCAGTGACCGTGACGGAGGCGAAGAAGTAGCGCCGGCCTCAGTTCACCAGCGCCAGCAACTCCGCCCCATACTTCTCGGCCTTCTTGAGGCCAATGCCCGGCACCTCCAGCAACTCCGCCAGCGAGGGCGGGCGGCGGCGGCAGAGTTCGGTGAGCGCTTGGTCGTGGCAGATCACATAGGCGGGCAGGTTCTTCTCGCGGGCCGTTCGGGTGCGCCAGTTGCGGAGCTTGGTCAATAGGTCCTGATCCAAGTCAGCCACGGTAGCCGCGCGCGGCTTGGCCGTCCGAACCGGTTTGACGGTTTCCTCCGCCACTTCGACGATGGCCTCTTCTACGGCCTCTGACAGGCCCAGGCAGACGTCGCAGGCGCCGCAGGTCTCCCACTTCGGCGTTTCGCCAAAGTACTCGCAGAGGAAGCGGTGGCGGCACTGGCGTCCTTCGACGAAGCGCTTGATCGTGTGATAGCGCTGCCAGCCGCGCTCGCGCTCCGCCGGGTCCTGGATTTCGTTGATGAAGTGGACCAGCAGCGCGACATCGCGCTTGCGCCACAACAAGTAGCACTTGGCCAGCTCCCCATCGCGCCCCGCGCGGCCCGCTTCCTGGTAATACTGCTCCACGGACTTGGGCAGCGCCATATGCACGACGGCCCGCACGCCCGGCTTGTTGATGCCCAGCCCAAACGCCAGCGTGCCCACCATGACCCGGGCCTCATCGGCCATCCAGCGTTCCTGATTCTGCTGCCGCGTCGATGAGTCCATCTTGCCGTGATACATGCAGGACGGAATGCCCTTGGAGGTCAACCATTCACCCAGCGTGTCCACTTCGGCAGTCTTGGAGGCGTAGACAATGACGCTTTCGCCCTCCAGATCCCGCAGGGTCGCCAGCAGGGTGGCCTGCAATCGCGTCAGCCGCTTGCTCTTCTTCTTGGCCGGTTCGTCCACGTTGCGGACCAGATACTGCAGGTTGGAACGGTGGAAGCTGCGGACCACCTTCAGCGGATCATCCAGGCCCAGGGCATTGACGATGTCGCCCCGCACATGGCGCGTCGCGCTGGCCGTAAAGGCCGCAATCGGCACCTCAGGGAACCAGTCACGCAACTGCCCCAGGCGGCGGTAGTCCGGCCGGAACTCGTGGCCCCACTCGGAGATACAGTGTGCCTCATCGATCGCAAAAAAGCCCAGCGGAATGCGCCGCAACCGCTCCGCCGCACTGTCGAGCGCCAACCGTTCCGGCGACACATAGAGCAACCGCAACCGCCCGGCATCGGCCTCCCGCCACGCGGCCAATTGCGTCGGCCAGTCGCTGTTGCTGTGGATCGCCGCCGCCGGAATGCCCATCTGCCCCAACTGCGCCACCTGATCTTCCATCAGCGCGATCAAGGGCGACACCACCACCGCCGTCTTGCCGGAGACGACGGCGGGCAGCTGATAGCAAAGCGACTTGCCGCCGCCGGTGGGCATCACCACAGCCACGTCGCGACCACCCAAGATCGCCCGCACCACTTCTTCCTGCCGGGGACGGAATTCCGAATAGCCCCAATGGGTACGCAGGGCTTCTCGGAGCGGGTCCATCACTCTAGGTTAGCGGTCCAAGCCCTGGTTCGACCAGCGGTATAACCGGAGTTATACTTCCGGTATGAAGACCGCGATCTCGCTCCCGGATGAATTGTTTGAACGTGCTGAAGCCGCGGCAAAGAAACTCCGTGTCTCACGCAGCAAACTCTACGCTCGTGCGCTAGAAAAGATGCTGAAGGAGATGGACGACAAAGAAATCACGCGGCGGCTGAATAAGGTCTACGCCAAAGTAGATTCGCGGCTGGACCCAGCTCTGGCCCGGCTGCAGTGGGCATCGCTGGAGAAGGAAGAGTGGTAGTCCGCCGCGGTGAGGTCTGGTGGGCCAATCTCCCAGATCCCGTCGGATCCGAGCCCGGCTACCGGCGGCCCATCCTGATCCTGCAAATCGATCAATTCAATGAAAGCCGCATCGCCACAGTGCTGGCTGCGATCATCACGAAGAACCTGAGCCGAGCCGATTCTCCCGGCAATGTCTACCTACCCAAATCGACAGCCGGGTTGCGTTTGGAATCCGTCGTGAACGTATCGCAAATCCTCACCGTGGACAAGCGCTTGCTGATGGAACGCATTGGCAAACTACCTCGCCCCAAACTGCTGGAGGTCGAAGTAGGAGTGCGTTTTGTGTTGGGGCTGTAGCCCACCTACAGCATGTCGCGGTAGGTTTCCATGATGGCCGCCAAATCGGCGATGTCCGCCTCACGCATCGGGGCCAGCGGCGACCGGACGGTGGCGCCACACAGGCCCAGCATCTCCATCGCCTTCTTCATCACGGTCACTTCGTAGCCCTTCATGCGCTCCCGCAGCGCGTAGAGCGGGTGGACGTACTTGTCCATCAGCACGTCCAGCTTGTCGAAATCACGCGCCATGCCTGCTTCGGCCAGCGCCAGCGAAACCTTGGGCGCAATGTTTGAGATCGACGACGTATACGCCTGCACGCCGCAGGCAAAGTAGGTGGAGACGCAATCGTCGCCCAGGCCGCCGATCCAGGCCAACCGGTCACCTACCTTGTTCATGATGCGGCGGTAGGTGCGGCCATTGCCCTGCCCGTCTTTCCAGATCTCGAGCGTCGGCACCTGATCGG
>JBIKMK010000697.1:0-2804 GCA_044359315.1 Bryobacteraceae bacterium
GTACTTTTCCGCTTACCCGTGCCCCGAGGCGGAGTGAATTCCGCCTGCAGGCTGACAGCCTGCGCCACCACGTGAACGCTCGAATTTCTGGCGCGGCTTTACTTGGCGAGGCCGGCGAGGGTGGCCACCAGTAGCGCCGCCCACTGGGGGCCTTTGTAGCCGTCGGCCCGGTCGTCATAGGCTTCGTCGAGCGAATGCGCGCCGCGGGCGGCACCGCCGCCGCCGATGGTGATGGACGGGATACCGAGCGAGAGCGGCACATTCGAATCGGTGCTGCCGGAGCCGGTGGAGAACACCGTGAGCCCCACTGCTTTGGCGGTCGCCATAGCGGTCTTGGCCATCGGTTTCGAATCGGAGGCTTCGGTGGCGGGGCGGATGCCGATCGACTTGATGTCGAGCTCCAGTGGCGCTTTTGATTCTGGCCAGCGCGCCTTTTCGGCTTCGAGCGCGCCCTGCAAGGCAGCGCGGAAGCGTTCGTCGAGGGCCTTCAATTCCAGCGGCGATTCCGAGCGCAGGTCCACTTCCATCGAGACTTCGATCGGCACGGAGTTGACAGACGTGCCACCGGTGACGGTGCCGACGTTGAAGGTGGTCTTGGGTGACTTGGGCACCTGGATATCGGCAATGCGAGCCATCGCGCGGCCCATGGCGTGCGCCGGGTTGGGCATGCCGAACGCGCCGTAGCTATGGCCGCCGCGACCACGGTAGGTGATCTTATAGCGATTGCTGCCGACGCCACCGGAAGTGGCCCGGGCACCCGCTCCATCGACGGAGATGAAGGCATCGACCTTGCCCACATATTCGCCCTTCTCAAACAGGTAGCGGACGCCGCGCAGGTCGCCCTGCCCTTCCTCGCCCACCGTGGCCACAAAGAGCACCGTCCCGGCGAACTTGACGTTGTGCTTCTGGAACGCGCGCGCCGTCGCCAGCAATACCGCCAATCCGCGGCAATCATCGCCAATGCCCAGGCCGGTCATCAGCGTTCCGGAACGCTTCACCTTCACGTCAGACCCTTCCGGGAACACGGTATCCAAGTGCGCCGAGAAGACGATGAGCGGCTTCGGCGCCGTCGAGCCCGGCCAGCGGCTGATCACGTTGCCCTCCGCATCGGTGCGAATGTCGACCAGGCCCAGAGACTTCAGGCGCTTGGCATACTCGACGCCGCGCACGGTCTCCTTGAAGGGCGGCGCGGGGATCTCGCAGATGGAGGTCTGCTGCTCCAGCGTCCAGGCATTGTCGGCCTGGATCATGTCGAGCACGGGTTTGAGAGTCGGGGGAACCTCCTGGGCGGCGAGAGAGAGGAAGAGTGAGAGCGATAGGAGGCGGTGCATGGTCAAGAAAAGGGTTTTTCGGCTTTCGGAAACAGTTCCTGGCGGCTGAGGGTGAGGCGGCCTTCCAGTTCGAGCACATCGACTTCGGTGAGGCGGCCCGTTTCAAAGAGGGAGCATGTTTGGTCCTGTGGATCGACCACCCAGATGTACGGCACGCCAAACTCCTGATACTCGCGGAGCTTGGCCTTCAGCTCGGAATACCGGTCGTCGGGGGAGACGATTTCGACGACGACCAGCGGCGGATCAGAGGGGACCTCAGCCTGAGGCTCCTTGACGAAGGCACAGACATCCGGGAT
Organism: Bryobacteraceae bacterium; assembly: GCA_044359315.1. GTDB lineage: Bacteria > Acidobacteriota > Terriglobia > Bryobacterales > Bryobacteraceae > JAPKYZ01. The sequence continues at coordinate 1,628 of JBIKMK010000697.1, forward strand.
CCGATAGATATCGCCCATCATCGCCAGGCGCAACTCGGTGGCGGCGATCAGGCCGGCCATCCGCAGGCGGAAGTAGATCTCGCCCTGCAATCGGGAATGGGAATAAGTGGGCATGCCCCGCTCCACCACCTCTCCATGGACGTATTCGCGGTCGTGCTCGTAGGAAGTGGACAGATAGTCGGCCAGGGGAACCATGACTTTGGTGGCCATCAGGTCCTCCACTTGTAGAAGTAGAACGTCAGTGGCTTCTTGCCCGTGTTGACGATGCCGTGCAATTTGCGCGCGCCGCAGTACATCATGGCGCCGGGCTTTACCTGCACCGTTTTGCCATCGCAGAACATTTCGCCGGTGCCTTCGGTGATCACCATGAACTCTTCTTCCGGATGCTCATGCGGCGGGTGCGGGGAGGCGCCGGGCTTCAGGCGGAGGCTGCCGGCGGTCATGCGCTTGCACATGCTAGTGGGGCCGTCGAAATAAATCAGCAGTTCGCCGGAGGGGTCCGGGACGCGCTTGGCGTCTTCCACGTTGAACGTGATGTTCGGCAGCGGGCCATCGATGGCGGCGGGGAACATCGGCATGCTCACCGCACCCATTCCCACCGCGCCCAACAATCTACGTCGCTTCATCTTTGATCCAGCCTCCTTAAGGTTTCCATCACCACTTTGCCCACCACCTCAAAACTGGCGGGGGCCAATTTGTCCATCGTATCCCGCTCCGTGTGCCAGTAGCGATTGAGCGGGCCATAGTCGAAATCGATCAGGTCGATCGCCTCGACACCCAGGCGGCGGAAGGGGATGTGGTCGTCTTCCATGGCGGTAGAGGCATCTTCAAAATGCTTGCTGTAGCCGAGCTCGCGCGCAACGGTCCAGACCAGCTTCACCAGAGCAGGCGAGGAGTTGGCGTCTTGCAGCAAGTTCAGATCCTTGTCGCCGATCATGTCCACATTGATTAGCGCATCAACGCGGCCGAGAAACCCGGTGGTGGCCCATTCGCGCGCCAGGTGGCGGCTGCCATAGAGCGAATCGGTGGCCGACCAATTGACGAACGCTTCTTCGCCATCGTAGAAGACAATCCACAGATCCTTCTTGCGCGGCAGTTTGGCTGAGACGCGCGCGAGTTCCAGCAACAGCCCGGTGGAGGAGCCGGCATCGTTCGCGCCAACAAACCGCATGTTGGG
>JBIKMK010000700.1:0-2802 GCA_044359315.1 Bryobacteraceae bacterium
GTGACGTGTTCGGCTGAGCCTTCGAGGATACGCTCGGCGAGCCGCTTGCGCTGAGTGTCGAGGTAGCGGGGAAAAGTGGCGGCGGTGAGGCCGAGCTGAGCGGCAGCCGCCTGGTGTGTGGCGGCGGGGAGATCGGAAAAGGAGATGTCCCGCACGGCGGCCGATGGACACCGCGGTGCAAGGCTGGTTTGGGCGAAGCAGGGTTCAAGAAAAATGGCCGCCCCCTGTGCCAGCCAGCTTCGACGGGTGAGCGACGAAGCGGGCCTGGGCATCAGTGGTGCGGCCATGCGCGAAAGAAACAGCAGCTACGGCTTGGCGCCGACGATTTCCAGCAGCTCGATCTCAAAGACCAGCGCCGCGCCACCGGGGATGCCGGGGCGGCCACCGTCGCCATAAGCGAGATCCGACGGGCAGACCAGTTGAGCCTTGCCGCCCACCTTCATCTTCTGCACGCCCTCGGTCCAGCAAGGAACAACGCCGTTCAGCGGGAACTGGGCGGGTTCGTTGCGCTTGTAGGAGCTGTCAAACTCGGAGCCATCCACCAGCGTGCCGCGATAGTGCACCTTCACCGTGTCGGTGGCCTTGGGGGAGGCACCGGTGCCGGGGGTGATTTCGCGATAGACCAGGCCGGTGGCCGATTTCTCAGCGCCCGGAGCCGTGGCGGCCTTGGCGAGATAGGCGCTAGAATCGGCCTTCTGCTTTTCGGCAATGCGCTTGCCGCGGCCTTCGGCGAGGCCCTGAATCTTGGGGCCCCATTCGTTGATCTCGACGGCGGGGCTCTTGGCGGCAGCATCGGACAGCGCGCGTTTCACGATGTCGAGCTCAGCCGGGGAAAGGTCAAACTGGCCGAGCGAACGATAGATCGACAGGCCGAGGGAGTAGATGATTTTCTCTTCGTCAGTGGTCATAGGAGCGGGTGCGGCAGGTTTCGCAGCAGCAGCAGGCTTGGCCGCAGCCACCGGCTTTGCGGCAGCGGCAGGCTTCGCGCCAGCCACAGCAGGCTTAGCCGCCGCAGCCGGCTTGGCCGGAGCAGCCGCCGCGGGCTTCGCCGCAGTGGCCTTGGGAGCAGCCGTCGCCGCCTTCGGCGCGGGAGCCTGCGCTAGGAAAAGCGCCATCAGTGCAGGGGTTAGAATCACCCTCCTAGGCTAGCATTGGTGGCTAAGTTTCCCAATTCGGCACGGCAGAAGCGCTTTCGACCGACGCACGCAGCCCCCACGAGCGAGGCGAATAGCTACTTCTTGGTGGTCGGCATGCCCGCAGTCACGGACTTGGCGAGGTAGTTTTCCACTTTGGCTTCGTTGCGCGCCACTTCGTAGTAGGCGGCCTTGTAGAGCTGGTCCTTGCGGGTCATCAACTGTTCGCGGATCGTCTGCTGGACGGTGGGGTCACTCAGTTCGCGTTGACCGGCGGGCTCGCGGGAGATCAACTTGAACAACCGGAAGCCTTCCGGGGTGCGCACCACGGGCGAAACCTGGCCGGGCTTCATGGAAGTGACCAGACGCCGCAATTCGATCGAGGCTTTCTCCAGCGCCGAATCCTGAATGAAGCCCAGGTCGCCGCCGTTGGGGGCGGTGTTGGGGTCTTCCGAGTAGTTCTGCGCCAGCATGGCAAAATCGGCCCCTTGCCGGATCTGGGCCTCCAGCATCTTCACCTTCTCGGCCGCCTCACGTTCGTTCTGCGCTTTGGAGTTTTTCAAATTGCGGACGTTGGTGTCGGGCACGGGCGTCACCACGATTGTGGCGATGTGCATTTGCGGCTCCGGCAGGTTGAAGCTGGCGCGGTTCTGGTTGTAGAACTCCTGCAGGTCGCCGTCGGAGATGTTGATGTGGCCGGTGATTTCTTTATTGATCAGCTTCTGAATCGACAGCTCGCGGCGCAGTTGGGCCTTCAGGTCCTCCACCGTCATGCGGCGGGTCTGGAGCTGCTTGTCGAACTCTTCCTTGGTGTAAGGTGCCTTCATCTCCGTGAACTTGGCCTCGACATCAGCGTCCACGGCCGTCAGGCCCAGCTTTTCGGCCTTCTGCAGCATGATCTCAGCGTCGATCAGGCTCCGCAGCAGTTCCAGGCGCTGGGTTTGGCGGAAGTCGTCGCCGGGGCGGTCGGCCTTGCCTTCGGTGCCATTGCCAAACTGGAACTGATACTGCTTGTCGAGTTCAGCAAACGTAATCGTGCGGCCGTTCACCACCGCAGCGGCATCCGCCGGGGCGGACTTCTGGCAACCCGCAAGGCCAAACAGGCAACCCAAGGCCAGGGTGGCCGGAAACAGATGAGAACGCTGGAGCATCAAGACCATTATTGTAGTGGATATGAGAACTCAACTCGCACTGGTCATTTTGCTGGGTGGTGGAACCGCGTGCGCCATGGAGGGTCCAGAGGCGAGTTTCTGGCGGCAATGGGGCGATGGGCAGGCTGAGATCGCTTCCTATGATCTAACCATTCCGCGCTACGCCAAGGCCCGTAGCGGTACCGCTGTCGCCATCTTCGTCACTGAGCCGTTCTCCACGACGCGGCGCGTCAAGGCAGACCGTCCGGGGGCAGATGTGGTGCCCGTGATCAAGCTGAATCTGGTGAAGGACTACCAGACCGGCATCTACGACTACAACGAAATGACCAGCGCCTTTGTCTCGCTGAAGACTTTTGAGCCGCTAAAGGTTTCATTCTCGCGCCAGGAATGGTGCGGGCACGTCTTCCGCCAGTTGCTGTTTGACGCCGGTTTGGTGCGGGCCGATTATCACAGCTATTTTGAGGGCGAAGGCGACGAGCAGAAGCAGATGTTGAGGCCGGAAAACACGCTGAGCGAAG
>JBIKMK010000699.1:0-2802 GCA_044359315.1 Bryobacteraceae bacterium
GAGTTCCAGTCCTCCCGCAGCGGAGAGTTGAATCGATACCCCCCAAAGTTCAGTGGATCGAGGGTGGGCGTATCGTTCGGCAATGGGTACTGTCGCAACAAGGCGACCGTTCCTGCGTTGGCGCCAACGCCGCGTGGGTCGAGCGCGCGGACCTCGGCCGGACCGAGCGTCGCTATTTGGTTGTCACGAGTTCGATATCGGATTGAGCCGTCACGAAACAGCTGCGTGGGCACGTTTCTGAGCACGCTGGTCTCGCTGGCGTCCCTGCGCCCCTCGTATCCGCCAAAGTAGAACAGTTTATTCTTCAAAATCGCGCCCCCCACCGCGCCGCCAAAAACATTTCGCACCAGCTTCGTGCGCGGGATGCCCGCCCGGTTGTTGAAGAAGTTGTTCGCGCTGGTTACGGTGTTGCGGTGGGAGTGGAACAGTGAGCCATGAAGGTCGTTCGTGCCACTCCGCGTGACGATGGCTACTTGACCGCCAGAGGACCGTCCCAACTCGGCGTTCGCTCCCGCCGTCACGACGCGGAATTCACTGACCGTTTCCGCCCCCACGCGAAGCGCACTGTTGAATGCGAAGCCCGTTTGTTGGTCATTCACGTCGACGCCATCGAGCGTGACGTTCGCCTGGTCACTGCGTCCGCCATTCACGGCACCGTTTCTCTGGTCCGCATCCGCCTCGCCAAAGTTGGTCCGAAAGATGGCGTTCGTGTCACTGACGTACGTCACTCCTGGCTGCAAACTCAGAAGCGCCATCACGTTTCGTCCTTCGAGGGGCAACTGCGTGATCTGCCGGGAGCCAAACGCATTGCCCTGTGTCGCATCCACCCGGTTTAGAAGGGAGAGACTGTCGGTGACGGTGATCGTGTCCCGGCGCTCACCCAGACGAAGCCGCAGGTCAATCCAGGCAGGCGTCTGCACTTCCACCCCGAACTCCTCGCTTTGCGCTTTGGTGAATCCCTCGGCCTCCACTTGCAACCGGTACCGACCCGGCGGAACTTGGAAGAACGCGAAGAGCCCATCACTCTTGGTCAGAACTTCCCGCTGTTCGCCTGTTCCAGAGAGCTTCACCAAGGCCGCCGGAACCGCTTTGCCCGAGGCATCGCTAATGCTCCCGAAGACGCGCGAACCATCCTGCTGGGCAACCAGGGGCAGCATGGCCAAGACAAGGAGAAGGGGCGTTTGGCGTGCAATCATAATGAGAATAATGTATCATTATCAACATGACTTTACCAGCTCCGCTATCCCGCCGAGGCGTGCTGCTGCTTCCTCTGGCGCAAACGATCGCGTCCGCTCAGCAATCATCACCACCTCCAGACAGGCGGCGGGAACTTTCCGCAGCGTTCTGGGAACCGGTCAACGTGGCGATGATCCGCTGGCTCGGGCTGGCGACGCGAAGCCGGGTTCTCGATGCCGGATGCGGATATGGAGACCACACGTTACTGTTTGCGTCCGCTGGCCACCGGGTCACGGCATTGGACATCAATTCGTCTGCGCTTGACGGCGTCAATCGCCGCGCGTTGAAACTGCTGGTCGAAGGAATGGTCACCACAAAGGAAGGAGACATTCAGCGGCTCCCCTTTGAGACAGGCAGCTTTGATGTTGCTTGGGCCAGCCATGTGCTCCATGGGCAACGCGACTACCTGAATGCAGCGCGCGAACTGCGGCGCGTTGTTCGGCCGCGCGGCCTGGTGGTGGTGCGCGAGGATCAGTCCACGACAAGCTTCTTACCTTACGACCTGGGCATTGGAAGACCCGGCCTGGAGTTCCGCTTGAAGAAGGCCTTTCTGGACTGGTTCCTGGAGGACCGGATCAAGCTTGGAAGTTGTCCGTATGGATGGTCCGCCGTCCTGCGGCGGGCTGGTTTGGTGGACGTCAAGACCAAATCCTTCCTTCACGAGGTTCCTCAACCGTTCGCAGCCGCACAGGCTGAGTACCTGGAGGCCACTCTGGCTCGATGGAGTAGCGAAGAACGTGCTTCGAGAGAGGATCGCGCCATCGTCCAGCGCCTGCTCGATACCGCTGGACCCGACTACGTCTTTCGCCGCGAGGACTTGCACTTTACGGCGATCACCACCCTTTACACGGGAGTTGTCACCTGAGGCACCGAGCGGCGGCCCGTTTCCAGAGCCTGGTTCACGCCGGGGAACGCGTCCACCAGACCTGAGCCCCATCCCTACCAGCACCACGCTCGATGGACGTTCTCGTTCAGCGGACGCTATCATACCCCCATGTTCCGGCCCACGTGTTTCGTAGCCGCCCTAGTCTTTCTGGGCACATTCCCGCACCTGCTGGCCGCCTCTGAGGAGTTGAATCAGCGCCTAAAGCGGATCTACGATTCGCCCGCCTTCCGAGCAAAGCGATTTGGCCCGGCCCGTTGGATCAAGGGTGGGGCAGCCTTCACTACGCTCGAGACCGCTCCGGCCAGCGAAGGCGCAAGGGAGATTGTTGAGTACGACACGGCCACGGGCAAACGGTCCATCCTGGTCTCCCATCAACAATTGACACCGCCCAAGGCCACCAAGCCCCTCATGGTGGATGACTACCACTGGAGCACTGACGCCAAGCGGCTGCTAATCTATTCGGAGTCCCGCAAGGTGTGGCGGACGAATTCGCGCGGCGACTATTGGGTGCTGGACCGGACCTCCGGCGCGCTGAAGAAGCTGGGCGGCGATGCGCCCGCGTCATCGTTGAGCTTCGCCAAGTTCTCACCCGACGGCACGCGCGCCGCCTATGTCCGCGCGAACAACCTCTACGTGGAAGACCTGGCCAGCGGAACCATCCGGGCACTGACCACCGATGG
>JBIKMK010000095.1:0-10062 GCA_044359315.1 Bryobacteraceae bacterium
CTGGACGAACCGTTCTCCGGCATTGACCCCATCCAGGTGCTGGAACTGCAAAAGATCATCGCGGACCTGAAGCGCGAAGGCATCGGCATCCTGGTCACCGACCACAACGTCCGCGAAACCCTCGCCGTCACCGACCGCGCCTACATCATCAACAACGGCAAAATCTTCCGCACCGGCTCACCGCTAACGCTCCAACGCGACGCCGAAGTCCGCCGCGTCTACCTGGGCGATAACTTCCAGATGGGCTTTGAGGATTTAAGCGCTTGATCGGACCGAGCCGCGACCAGCAGGAGCGGGCTGTTTGGGGAAACGCCGAATCAGCTCGGCCACACCCGAAACAGCAGCACATCCAAGCTAAACGTCACCTGCCTCGCCGTCGCCGGAGTGGCTTGCAGCGGCCGGTAGATCGCCAGCAGGACATCCTCCACCGCCGCCGCATCAAGGTCCGCCGTGGTCGTGACACGCGCCTGATCAGTTAGTTCAAATTGAGCGGCAAACTCCGCCACCGTACGCTCCACCCGCTCCCGCCCCACGCCCCGCAGTTCGATCAAGTCATCCGGTGCCGGAAGGGCCACCAGCAATCGCCCATCGGGCCGCAGCACGCGCCGGAACTCGGCCGGATTCATGCGGGCGGTGATCGACATGACGCAACTGAAGGCCTGGTCCTGATAAGGCACCGCGCGATCGGCATTGGCCACCACCCACTCCACGTTCGGGTAACGCCGGGCAGCCGCGTCGATAGCCGGAATCGAGATATCCACGCCATGCCCCTGCGCTCCGGTGGCCGCCGTCAAGGAGCCCAGATAGAACCCATCGCCACACCCGGCATCGAGCACCACGTCCGCCGGACCCAGTGCGGCCGTTCGCCCCACGCCTTCGAGCAGCGGACCCGTCACGCCCCGGTCATGCAACCGCCGCCGCGCGGCCACCGCATCACTCGAATCCCCAGGCTGCTTCGACCGTCGCTCCTGCGGCTGCAGCAGATTCACATAGCCGCTGCGGGCCAAGTCAAACGAGTGGTTCCGCTCACATCGCCAGCGCCGTTGATCACGCTCCAGCGGCAACCGGCAATCTCGGACAGGGCAGACAAGCACGTTCAATCAGAGTGTAGCGCGGGCGTCTGGCGCAGCTCGCACGACAGATAGACTGGACTCATGGATGCAAATCCTTCTTTGGCGGGGCCGGGATCGGCCACGCGGATGGAGAAGGAATGGATCGCAGCGATCGCGACAAGATGGGGCCAGAGATGAACACCAAAGACGATCCCGTGTACACCACACTTTCGCCGTTGATCGGCCTGCAACTCTCATGGGCCGGGTATGCCGCTAGCATGCGTACATTGGGATTCGGCCCGGATGAGGTTGAGGTGGTAAGCCGAACTGGTGATCGCAAGTTCACGTCCCCCTATGCGCTTCACATTCAGTGCGCGTGGCGACTGGTGAAGGGGACGATAATAGTCACGGGTTCGGATGATTGGTGGTTTCCCGAATCGGGACGCTGGCATCCGGAATGGGATCCGGCCAAAGACGGAAGACTGCAAGAGGCAATCCTTCGCAAGCTACTGTGCGATGACGACTTGTCGCGACGAGTCCTTTTCAACCAAACCACATTGCTCACAGTGATGGGAGTTCACGTTGAGGATGCAAATGGATTCACGCTATTGCTCTCACCGGACTATCGACTCACCGTGTTTCCGAGTGGCACCAGGGAAGAACAATGGAGGTTGCTTAACTCACGCTCGGGGCGCCATGACTATCTTGAGGCGTCACAGTTGCAGTTTTGTGAGCCAGACGAAAACCCCTCAGCGCCAGCAACCAACTGACGCAGATCCGAGTGAAACATCCTGATCAGCGGAGGGCTGCGCAAGTGGCCGAGCACCACCTAAACTGGACTCATGGATACAAATTCTTCTCTCTTCGAACAGCTAGGCGGCGCCACCGCGGTTGAAGCCGCCGTGGATAACTTTTACGGCCGCGTGCTGGCTGATGTCCGCATCCGCCACTTCTTTGAAGGCGTGGATATGGTCCGGCAGCGCCGGATGCAGGCCGCTTTTCTTACTGTGGCCTTTGGTGGACCTAACCACTACACCGGAGCCGGGCTGGCCAAAGCCCATGCTCGGCTGGTGGCCGATGGTCTCAACGACGGCCACTTTGACGCCGTCATCGAGAATCTGGCCGCCACCTTGCGAGAGTTGGGCATCGCCGATGGGCTCATTGCGCAGGTGGCCGCCATCGCCGAATCAGTGCGCGGCGACGTGCTGGGCCGTTCAGCCGCTTAGTGGATCGTCTTCCGCTTCCGGTTCATAAAGTCCATCAGCAGATACTGGCCTAGCGTGTAGGGCGTGGTGAAGTAGGCCTTGCCCTTGCACATCTCTGTCACCTTTTGGACAAAGCTGATCAGGGCGTAGTCGCTGGCCAGCATGAAGGTGTTGATCAGGATGCCTGCCCGCTTGCAGCGGTTCACTTCTTCGAGCGTGCGCGAGATCACCAGCGGGTCCAGGCCGAAGGCGTTCTTGTAGATCCGTCCATCGTCCAGCGTCAAAGCCGAAGGCTTGCCGTCGGTGATCATGACAATCTGCTTCATGTCCTTCTTTTCGGCCTTCAGCAAACGCTGCGCCAGAATCAGGCCGTCACGGGTGTTGGTGTAGTACGGCCCCACCTGCACGCGCGCCAGCTCCGACACCTTCATCTCTTCCGCCGAATCGTGAAACAGCACCAGACGCAGACTGTCACCGGGATACTGCGTCCGGATCAGATGTGCCAAGGCCAGCGCCACCCGCTTGGCGGGCGTGAAGCGATCCTCACCATAAAGGATCATCGAGTGCGAACAATCCAGCATCAGCACCGTCGCGCACGAGGATTGATACTCGCTCTGGTGCACGTGGACGTCGGAGTATTCCAGGTTCAAGGGCAATGAAAGCCCCTCGCGCTGCAAGGCCGAAAACAGCGTTTGCGCGACGTCGATGTTCAGCGTGTCGCCAAACTCGTAAGGCTTGGAAGCGCCGCTTGATTCGACTCCCGTGGCCATGTCGCGCGTGTCATGCGCGCCAAAGCTGGACCGGCCAAGCGACCCCATCAGGTCCTTCAACGTATTGAAGCCCAGAAAGTCCACCGACTTGCCGGTGACTTCAAAACGCGGCTCCGAAGGCTGACCCGTGCCGCCCGGCCCTTGCTGCTCTTCCGCGTTCAAGAAGCCTTCGTCCATCAGCTTCTTCACCAACCGCTCCAGCAACTCCTCCAGCTCTTCGCGCGGCATGGAGTCCAACTGCTCCAGCATCTCCTGACGCTGTTCTTCCTCGAATAGCTCACCCGACCGCAGTGCCTGCTCAATGGCTTGCTTCAGTGCTTCCAGCGAATCCGGGTCAAACTCACCGGGCTGCTGATATTGGCCGTCGAAACCGGACTTCAGGAAGAAGTCCGACAACGCCTTCATCAGATCCGTGGCGTCGATGCCCAGATCCTCCGGAACGTATTTGCCGTACTTGATGCGGCGCATGGGGAGCCTTAGTTGAAGTCCCGGCGCTGCTTGCGGCGGCGGCGCGGATCGAACTCTTCTTCTTCCTCGCTGGGCGTGGGCTCCACCGGACGGCGGCGCTCCTCCGCGACAAAGGCCAGTTCCTCATTGCGCGAAATGCGGCGGTGCGCGTAGAGGCCTTCCAGAATAAACTCGCCTGCCGATACCCGCAGCGCATCGCTTTCGTTCTCGCTCAAGCCCAGCTTGCCTGTGTGTTCCAGCAAGCCTTGGATCGATCCCAGCGCATGCACCAGGGACCGGGCGGAGGCGCTCTCATCCAGGCGCACCGCTCCACCCAGCTCAAACCACTGCACCACCTGCCGCATGTTCACGCCATCCAGGTACTGCGTATAGACCTTCATCACGGCCAGCTTGATCAGTTCGCGCGCCACGGCGTCGCCACCTTTCAGCTCGCCCTCATACTCCAGTTCCAGCTTGCCCGTGATGGCGGGCAAGGCCGCGTAGATGTCCGCCACGCGCGGCACGGCTTCGGTTTCGCCACTCATCAACGCTCGGCGTTCGGCACTGGACACCACGTTTTCGAGTACCGAAATGGGCAGCCGCTGCGAGACACCGCTGCGCTTGTCGACGCGCTTGTCATCCCGGGCGGAGAACGCGATCTGTTCCACGGTCGAACGGATGAATTCAGGAATCGTGATCTCAACCGCGGTGCCCGGTGCGGCGGGCCGCGCGGTCCACGCTTCTTGCGACGTGATCTCGATACCGTGTCCCAAGGTCAACGGGTAGTGCGTGCGGATCTCGCTGCCAATGCGATCCTTCAGTGGTGTCACGATCTTGCCGCGTGCCGTGTAGTCCTCGGGATTGGCGGTGAAAACCAGCATCACATCCAGGGGCAACCGGATGGGGTAGCCCTTAATCTGGATGTCACCCTCTTGCATGATGTTGAACAGCCCCACCTGGATCTTGCCCGCCAGGTCCGGCAATTCGTTGATGGCAAAGATGCCGCGGTTGGCGCGCGGCAGTAGTCCGTAGTGGATGGTCAGTTCATCGGAGATGTCCGCGCCCCGGCGCGCGGCCTTGATCGGGTCAATATCGCCGATCATGTCCGCGATGGTGACGTCGGGCGTGGCCAGCTTTTCTACATACCGTTCATCGGCGGAAAGCCACGCCAGGGGAGTGTCGTCACCCATCTGCGCCAGCGTCTGCCGCCCGAAGCCCGAGATCGGAGCAAACGGGTTGTCCCGGATCTCGGAGCCGGCAATATAGGGCGTCCATTCGTCCAGCAGCGAGGTCAGCATACGGATCAGCCGCGTCTTGGCCTGTCCGCGCAGGCCGAGCAGGATGAAGTTATGCTTCGACAGCACCGCGTTGACCACCTGCGGCACCACCGTTTCCTCATACCCCAACACGCCGGGGAACAACTTTTCCTTGCGGGTCAATTTGGCGATCAGGTTGTGACGGAGTTCGTCCTTTACGCTGTGGCCCTGCCTCGCGCCTCCACCCCAGGAGCTATTCCGCAAGGCGCCCAACGTCAACGGAAGGTGGGTGCGTGACCGCTCAGGCGAGCCAGAAGTTTCCATAGTTGTCTGATGGCAGTCTAGCAGCCGCCGATTCACTCTCTCGGCCGCCAAAGTTCCCATCGACTCGCCGCGCAAATGTTGGAATAACCTTTAATCAATTTGACACCGGCCCATCGGCTTCGATACTTTCTTCCCCAGCAAATTCCTTACGGGGAGGGTGGGACCATGACAGTTCGCCAGGCGCTGGGTTTATGCGCCATCACATTTTCTTTCTCAAGTGCGGTCTTCGCGCAACAGATTTCAGGCAGCATCTCGGGTGTTGTCCGCGACAATCAACAAGCCGTCATCGCGGGCGCAAAGGTGACCGTCACCAGTACGACGCAAGGCTACGTCCGCGAGGGTACGACGAACGGTGAAGGCATCTTCCTGTTCACCTCACTGCAGCCGTCCACCTATAACCTCACTGTTGAAGTGGCGGGCTTCAAAAAGTCCGAACGCAAAGACATCAAGATTTTCGCCGCCGACCGTTTGGATTTCCCCATCGTCATGGAGATCGGCGCGGTCAGCGATACGATCACCGTCTCCTCGGAGACCGTGCAGGTGCAAACTTCGGGTGCTGAGAAATCGGGCGTCCTCACCGGCAAGCAGGTGGTGGACCTCGCCCTGGTCTCGCGTGACTTCATCGGTCTCGTGCGCGTCATCCCCGGTGTTGTCTTCACCGGCGGACTGGGTGGCATTCAAGCCAATGGCAACCGCGGCAACCAGAACAACCTGACCCTCGATGGCGTCACCAACGTCGATACCGGCTCCAATGGCGGCCTGCTGGCCACCACCAACATCGACATGATCAGCGAATTCAAGGTGACCACCAACGCCCAGCCGGCCGAATACGGCCGCAGCTCCGGCGCGCAGATCCAAGTGGTGACCAAGAGCGGCACCAAGCAGTTCCACGGCACTGGGTATGACTTCTACCGGCATGAGAGCTTGAACGCCAACCTGTGGCGCGACAACATCGAGAACCGCCAGCGCCGTCTCTATCGCTTCAACTACCCCGGCTTCAACATCGGCGGCCCGGCCTACATCCCCGGCCTGTTCAACAAGAACAAGGAAAAGTTCTTCTTCTTCGTCGGCATGGAATGGCAGAACCAGTTGGTGTTCAACAACCTGCGCAATGTGACCGTGCCGACGGCGCTGGACCGCACCGGTAACTTCTCGCAGTCGCGGGAAGGCGGCGGTTCGCCGCTGGTGGTTCGCGATCCGTTGAACAACGGCATCCAGTTCCCCAACAATACGATCCCGGCCAACCGCATCAACCCGGACGGCCAGAAGATCCTTGGCTTCTACCCGCTGCCCAATGCGGAAGGCCGCGACCCGAGCTTCAATTACCAGAGTCAGCAATCGCACAGCTTCCCCCGCCAGGAACGCATTTTCCGCGGCGACTACAACATCAATGAGAAGTGGCGCTTCTATGCCCGCTTCAACAACACCGTCAGTCAACAGAACATGCCTTACGGCCAGTGGAACGCCGACTACAACATCCCGTTCGGCCCCATGAACTTCGGCAACCCGGGTTGGAGCGCCATTGGCAACCTCACCACCATCATCAACCCGACGCTGACCAACGAGTTCATCTTCGGTTCGTCCAAAAACGTGCTCAACATCGATCCGGTGGACAAAGCGTTTGACCGCAGCAAGCTGAACCTGAGCTACCGGATGCCGTTCACCGACTCCGACAAGCTGGGCCTGGTGCAGAACTGGCGCTTCGGCGGCGTCTCCAACGCCCCGTTTACCAACTTTGCCGGTACGCCGTTCCGCAACTTCAACCACACCTGGGACATCACCGACAACATGACCAAGATCTGGCGGTCCCACACCTTCAAGGCGGGCATCTACATGCAGCTCAGCCAGAAGGACCAGACGGCCTTTACCTCGATCAATGGCGATATCTGGTTCGACCGTGACGGCTCCAACCCAGGTGACACCAACTGGGCGTTTGCCAATGCGCTCCTGGGTAACTACCAGCGCGTGGCGCAATCCAATGCGGCCTTGAACGGCCAGTACCGCTACTGGAACATCGAATGGTTCGCCCAAGATTCCTGGCGCGTCAACTCGAAGCTGACCATCGACTACGGCCTGCGCTTCTACTGGATTCAGCCCCAGTTTGACCGGGCACTGCAGACCTCGTCGTTTAATCCGCGGCTCTACAACACCGCCCAGCGGGCCATCCTGCGCCAGCCGGTCCGTGTCAACAACGTGAACCAGTCGCTCAACCCGCTCACGGGCGAAGTTGGCCCGGCGGCCTTGATTGGCACCATCGTGACGCAGAACAACGCCGCCTTTACCGGGCCGCTCTATTCGAACGGTATGGGCCGGGCGGGTCAAAACGGCTATCCGGCGGGCCTGATCAACGACCGTGGCATTCACTTTGCTCCCCGCATCGGCATTGCCTACCAGCCCTTCAGCAAGACCGTGATCCGCGTGGGCGGCGGTGTGTTCTATGACCGCTTCCAGGGCAACCCCGTCTTCGACATGTTGCCCAATCCTCCCTCCACCACGCGCCCGACGTTCTTCTACGGAAACCTGGCCAGCATTCCTCCGGCCAGCGCCGGTGTGTTCGCGCCCGCCGGTGTCAACGGCTTTGACATCAACGGCAACGTGCCCACCACTTACAACTGGAACTTCTCCATCCAGCGCCAACTGCCGGGCAACATGCTGCTCGACGTCGGCTATGTCGGCAGCCGGAGCCTGTTCAACATCTACCGCCGCAACGTGAACGCGGTTCCGTTTGGCAGCGCCTGGTTGCCGGAGAACCAGAATCCGCTCTCGCCAACGCCGGCGTTTGACGGGTCCACCACCAAGGCCGTCAACCTGTACCGCCCGTTCCCGGGCTATGATAACGCCAACATCCTGGGCTTTGGTGCGCCCTCCAAATACCACTCGCTGCAAGTGGCCCTCAACCGGCGCTTCAGCAGCGGGCTGACGTTTGGTTTGGCCTATACCTGGTCCCGCACCATCGGCTTGGTGTCGGGCGACGGCGAATTCGTCCATCCGTTCAATGCCCGGTTGACCAATTACGGCCCGCTGGCGTTCGACATACCGCATGTGTTCGCCTTCAACTGGGTTTACGATGTGCCCAAGCTGGCCAAGGGCAGCAACTTCCTGGATAACCCGGTTGGCCGCGGTATCTTCAACGGCTGGCAGATCTCCGGTATCTGGGAAGCCCAAGCGGGCCGGCCGGACAACCTGAGCTTCTCGATCGATGGCGTGGGCAACATCAATGAGCGCTACACCGGCTCTGTGAATATTGCTCCCCGCGTGTTTATCGACCGGAACCCGCAAGCGATGGACCGCAACCAGTTTGCCCAGGTGGACGCCACCGCATTCCGGTTGCCGACCCTGCGCGGTGCCACGGGCTGGGAGCATGGCAACTTCCCCATCCGCCGCCCGGGCTTCTACAACGTAGACGCGTCCATCTTCAAGAACATTCCCTTCGGCAGCGAATCCCGCTTCCTGCAGCTGCGCGTCGAGATGTTCAACGCCTTCAATAACCCGCAGTTCAATGACTTCAACCGCTCCATGACGTTCAATTCCGCCGGCCGGATTATCAATCTGCCGACGGCATTGGGTGGCAATGGCGGCCGCTTTGGTTTCGGCGCCTTGACCGGCACCCGCGACCCGCGCATCATCCAGTTGGCGGCGAAGTTCTACTTCTAACCGCTTGCTGATCACACTGATCCTCATTCTGGCCGCGGACGATGCCCTCGTCCGCGGCCAGCGTGCGTTTCAAGCCGGAGATTTGGCAGCGGCGGAAACGGAGTTCCGGGCGCATCTCAAGGCCTATCCGCAGTCCGCCGAAGCCACCTCGAACCTGGCTGCCGTGCTCGCCCGGCGTGAGCAGCTGCCGGAAGCGATTGTGCTTTATCAGAAGGCTCTGCGGCTCAATCCGAAGCTAGTCCAGGTCTACTTCAACCTGGGCGTCTCCCAGATGCGCACGGCCGATTTTGCCGGTTGCGTGGCGAGCTTTGACCGCTTCCTCAAGGCCTACCCGCAGGAGAACCGCGCCCGCCAATTGCTCGGACTCTGCCGTCTGGAAGCGGGCGATCTGCCGGGTGCCATTGCGGCGCTCGAAAAAGTCCCCGCCGACCCCAGCGTGCTGTTCTCGCTCGCCATGGCCTACGCCCGCTCCGGCGACGAGAATCGCGCCACCGCGCTGCTATCTAAGCTGGAATCGACGCCCGCCCAGGCCCGGTTGGTTGAAGGCCTGATCGACTACCGCAAGGAGCGCTACGCCGAAGCGCGGCCCAAGCTGGAAGAGGCGTTGCGCCTGGACCCCACGCTCACGCCCGCCCTGGTTTCCGTGGCTCGCCTGAATCTGCTGGAAGGCCAGAACGACGCCGCCATTCCGCAGTTTGAGGAGGTGCTGGTAAGAACGCCGCAGGACGCGGAATCCACTTACCAGCTGGGCGTCCTCTATGACCGCGTTAATCGCCCCGCCGACGCCCGCGTAAAGCTCGCCCGAGCCCTTGCCCTCCGCGCCAACTACGCAGACCCGCACTATCAGCTAGCCCGAATCGACTTCCGTGAGCGCAAGTTTGCTGAAGCTTTGGCCCACTTGGACATCGCCGTGAAGATCCTGCCTAAGCAGGAAGCCATCCACTTACTGCTCGCACGCACCTATCAAGCTCTTGGCCGCAAGGCCGACTCCGAACGCGAGTTCGCAACCGTACGGCAGCTAAAGCAGGAGACAACCGAGCGCCATCAACTGACACTGATCCCATAGCATCTGCGGCCGCTAGACAATTTGCTTGCTGACTTGCCCTCCTTCTGATATGGTTTGCGAGGCCATGCCACGGGATCTATCTGAATCCGACTTTCAACGCTTCTGGCGCCGCTTGCAACAACTCGGGCTCAATGCCTATGAGTCCCGCAGCTACCTGGTGCTGATCGGCCACCCGCGCTTTAAGGCACTGGAACTGGCGGCCCGGGCGCAAGTGCCCCGGCAGAAGATCTACGAAGTGCTGGATGCGCTGGTGGAGAAAGGCTTCGCCCAGGTGGTGCAGGAAAAGAC
>JBIKMK010000701.1:0-2801 GCA_044359315.1 Bryobacteraceae bacterium
GAGCCACATGCCGAACTCGCGCAGGAAGGCCATCAGCTGAGGGAGTCCAGGTAAGCTTCGATGCGTTCGATCGTGTCGAACTTCCGCGGGTTTAGGTCGGAGTCCGGAATGCGGATCGAGTATTCCTGCTCCAGCGCCGCTACCAGGTCGGGGAGCGCGAAGGAATCAAGCAGTCCGGAATCGAAAAGACTTTCGTCCGGAGCCACGGAAACTTTCTTTTTCGAGACGGCTTCAATGAGCCGCTGGATGGTCGCCTGTTTGTCCATTTTGAGTCGGTTCGAACAGTCGTTCGCGAATCTTGGCGAAACGAGCGTACTCGGTCAGGATATCGCGATGGACCACCTCGCCGAGCAACTGGTATCCGGAGCCGGTGAAATGCACGTGGTCCGCCTGGGCAAATCCGGCCAGCACCCAGCGCTTCATCGCCCCTTCGCCCCCCATCCGGCCGCGCCAATCCCAGAACGCGCATTTCATCTCCGCCGCTGCCGCACGCTGCGCCGCGACGATCTCATCCATGCGCGGAAACGTGGTCCAACCACGGTTGCGGACGCGCGCCAGCCGGTCCGGGGGCCCGATCACCAGAATGCTGGCAGCGGGCGCGGCGGCACGAATGTTGGCGAGCACTTGGCGGAAGGCATCGCGGTAGCTCTCCTCGGTCCATTCGCGATTGGAGGCCTCGTTGGTCCCGTAAGCCAGCACCACCAGTGCCGGGTCTCGCCGGGAAAGCTGGTTGGCCCAGAGTTGTTGCTCCCAACGGCCAAACACGGAGATCTGCGCGCCGTTGATGCCGAGCGTCTCGTAGGTGACGCCCCGGCGGCGGTCCACTGACCAGCCAAAGACGCGCACCGGGCCGCTATCCAGCGTTTCCAGCTCCAGATGCGGCGACGTCGCTTCAAACTTGAAGTAGCCGGGGCCCTGGGGCCCATTGGTGGAGAAGGCTTCCACCGGCCGGCCTTCATCCAGAATCTGCACCCAACCGCCACCGGGTTGACGCAGGAAGAAGACCTCCACCGTGGGGATGTCGGTGCCCGGGGTCAGGTCGAGCGAAAGAATTTCGCCAGGCCGCGACGCCTCAACGGCCGCACCACCCAAGCCGTAGACCGAATCGCCATCGCGGCTCAGCAGGCCATGCACTTGCCACCCGTTGGTCATGGAGCTGCGCTGGCCCAGGCGGCGATAGCCACGGAACGGCCGGCCGGGCAATGCGAAGCCGTCGCCGCCGTCGCCAAAGCGGGCTTGGAACAGATAGCGCAGGCGTCCGGTCCATTCATCAGCGGCCGTGTGGGAGTCGCCATAGTGGAGGATGTGCACCGGGTCCGCGGTGGCGCCCGGAGCGCTGTGTTCGGCACGGAACAGCCGCTCAAAGAAGGGGATCAGCGCGGCGGCATTCTCGATCTGCGCCGGCTCATCGGGGTCGGTCCGTTCCTCGACATACTCGCGCGCGGCGGCTCGGGCTTTGGCGCTGACGGGGGCAGCTTTCTTGGCGGGCGTTTTGGTGGCGGTCTTGGCGGTAGTCTTTGACTTGGAGGGCGCCTTCTTCGTAGCGGGCGGCGTAGCGGAGGAAGCCGTATGAACGGCGAGCCAAGCGAGGCCTGCTCCGGCGATCAGGTGAAGAAACCGCACTGCCTCCATTGTTGCGCGGATGGCCGATGGGTTGGCGTGGTGGCTGGGAGTCAGAGAAAGAGCGCGGCGTCCACCTTGAACCGTTCACCCAGCAGCTTGGCCTGCTCCCGGCTGATGTTGCGCTTGCCCGCTAGAATTTCTGAAACCCGGGAGCGGGGCATGATCCCGGCAAGATCTGCCGCCTTGAGACCGTTCTCTTCCATCAAGTAGGCCAAGGCTTCCCGCCCGGCCAGTGTCGGGACGGCATGGTGGCGGTTGACGTAATCCTCCACCAGGATCGCCAGGAGATTAGCCAGGGCTTGCTGTTCGGCTGAAAGGCGCTCCAGCCGGTCTAGCTGCTCCAGTTGAGCCGCAATCTGATCGAACTCCTCAGCAGTCTCAATCTGCTTCGGCAGGGCTTGCGAAACCAGCCGCCGGTACTTGGCGGGGTCGAACTTAGTCTCGATGTTGGCGATCACTAGGCCCATTTCATCCACTCCTTGCGGTCGTACTCGTTGTGCGTAAGCAGCGCCTTGATGTAAAGACGCTGATAGTTGTTGGCTACGGTCGCGATCAGGCGAAAGTTGCCCCCCATGATGTTGAAGATGAGTACCTTACCCACCCGATCCACGCTCGCGAAGGTGGCTCGCACATCCTCGAACTGTCCCCATTTCGCCTTCCGCACCACGGTGTACCAACGGGTGAGCGACGGCCTTGTTTCCGGGTGCTGCGATGTCAGCTCATCCAGTCCCCGTCGGCTGATGACGTTCACGACTAGATGTTACCATTATGGTAACGTCGGCGGCATCGTCAAGCTCCTACTGTTGCGCGAAACGCTCCGTCAGCACGCGGGTCTTGTAGCGCCGGTAGCCTTCCATCAGCGCCTTTTCGAGCAGGCCGCCGACGATCTTGGCACCGGCGGGCATGGGATGGATAAAGTCGGCTCCCACTAGGCGAGGCTCGGCTTGATACCAGCGGGCCATGGTGCCGGAGCCGCCCATGGCTTCGAAGGTGTTGAAGAAGCCGACGCCCAGATCGGTGGCGGTTTTCTGCTCGATGTTGACCAGGCGGTGCAGCGCGGGGACGGTGGAGATGCTGCCGGTGGAGTCGCGCTGGCCGCGGTCCATGGGGCTCATGATGAGGATGGAAGAATCCGGCACGGCGGCGCGGATGCGGCGGACGGTTTCGCGCAGTTCCTT
>JBIKMK010000096.1:0-10059 GCA_044359315.1 Bryobacteraceae bacterium
CCCAGCACCCGCGCCTGTTCGAGCGCCAGAATCGGGAAGCGGCCATTGCCACACAGGACGGCGTACTTCATGGCGCTTACTTGATGAAGCCGCGTTGCGAGGTGGCGATGAAGTCGAGCAGCTCCGCCAGCTCAGCGGTCGCGGGTAGCTCTTCGCGAATCCGCTCCAGCGCCTGGGCCGTGTTCAATCCCGCACGCGTCAGCAGGCGCATCGCGGTCTGCAGTGGTTCGATCTGCTCCGCAGTGAAACCGCGCCTTTCAAGGCCGGTCTTGTTGGCCCCGAAAACCTTGTTCTCCCGCTCCGACACCGTGGTGGCAAACGGCAGCACGTCCTGCGTGATCACGCTATAGCCGCCGATCATCGCATGCCGCCCCACCCGGCAAAACTGGTGGAGCCCCGTGAATGCTCCGATCACGGCCCAATCGCCGATGACGACGTGGCCGCCGCAAGTGGCTCCGTTGGCCAGCACGCAATGGCTGCCCATCCGGACATCGTGCGCGATGTGCGTGTACGCCATTAGCAGGTTGTCATCGCCGATCTCGGTCAGCATCCCGCCGCCTTCGGTGCCGCGATGAATGGTGACGCACTCGCGGATCCGGTTGCGCGACCCGATGCGCGTGCGGCTGGGTTCGCCGTGATACTTCAAGTCTTGCGGCGCGACGCCGATCGTGGTGCTGGGGAAGATCACGTTGTCTTCGCCAATCTCGGTATCGCCTTCGACAAACACCTGCGCCATCAACTGCGTGCGCGCGCTGATGCGGACGCCCGCGCCGATCACACAGAAGGGGCCGATGATGGCGGCCGGGTCGATCTGTGCCGCCGGATCCACCACCGCTGTTGGGTGCACCGCCATGTGCTTAAGAAGCCGATTCAGCCGGGGGCTTTGCCGTCTCGTAGCCGGGCTTGTCGACGATGGCGCACATCAGATCGGCTTCGGCCACAATCTGGCCGTCCACCAGCGCCTTGGCGGCAATCTTGGCGGCCGAGGGCCGGAAGCGCGTGATCACCACTTCAATCCGCAGCTGGTCACCAGGCTCCACCGTGCGGCGGAAGCGGGCGTTCTCAATCGAAGCCAGAAACATCAGCTTCTTATAGGAGTCCACCACCTTCTTGCCCACCAGTACACCGGCGGTTTGCGCCATGCACTCGATAATCAGGACGCCCGGCATGATGGGCTTCTCCGGAAAGTGCCCCTGGAAGAAGGGCTCATTCACGGTGACGTTCTTCAGGCCGACAATGGACATGTCGGTCATTTCGAGAATACGGTCCACCAACAGGAATGGATACCGGTGGGGCAGTACCTCGCGGATGGCGAGCAGATCGAAAAGCATGGACTTCTCGCTATGATAACAAGCGATGGATGCCACACTCGGCCAGATTCGTTTGAAACAAAACGAGTTGATTTCGTTCCTGCGGGAAATGGTGGAATGCGAGTCCCCCAGTGACTCCCCCGCCGACATCCGGCGCTGCAATGACCTGATCGCGGACCGCACGGCGGACATCGCCAAAGCCAAACGCATCCGCAACCATCTGCTGCTGGAATTCAAGACGCCCGGCCGCAAGTCGAAAGACCTGGAGCAGATCATGGGCCTGGGCCACTCGGACACCGTCTGGCCGCTGGGCACCCTGAAATCGATGCCCTGGCGCGAGGCCGAGGGCCGCTTCTGGGGTCCGGGTGTGCTCGACATGAAGGCGGGCCTCGCCTTCTTCATCTACGCCATCCGCAGCCTGATCGAGCAGGACATCCCGGTCTCACGCAAAGTCGTCCTGCTGATCAACGCCGATGAAGAGACCGGCAGCGACGATTCCCGGCCGCTCACCGAAGCTGAAGCGCAAAAGAGCGCCGCCGTCCTGGTGCTGGAACCCGGCACCGGCCTCACCGGCAAGCACAAGACCGCCCGCAAGGGCATCGGCGACTACACCATCCGCGTCACCGGCCAGGCCGCGCACGCGGGCGTCGATTTTGAAAAAGGCGCCAGCGCCATCCTGGAGCTGGCCCGGCAGCTGGAAACCATTGCCGGCTTCACCAACCTGAAGCGCGGCACGACCGTCAGCCCCGGCGTCATCGGCGGCGGCACCCGCCGCAACGTCATCGCTGCCGAAGCCTGGGCCCAACTGGACCTCCGCGTCGCCACCCTGAAGGACGCCGCCACCATCGACCGCAGGTTCCGCGCCCTGAAGCCCGTCGACAAACGCTGCTCCATCGCCATTGAAGGCGGCCTGAACCGCCCGCCCATGGAACGGTCACCAGGAATCGTGAAGCTGTTCAAACTGGCACAGCAGCTGGGTAAAGATTTGGGCGTGAAGCTCGAAGAATCCTCCACCGGCGGCGGCTCCGACGGCAATTTCACGGCCGCCCTGGGCATTCCCACGCTCGACGGCGTCGGAGCAGTGGGCGAGGGCGCCCACGCCCCCCACGAAAGCATCCTCATCGACCGCATCGCGGACCGTACCGCACTCCTAGCCAAACTGATCCCCGCCATCTAGCTCAGACCGATCCCTAACCCGAGAGGAGGGGCATCTCCGTCGGCAGAACCACGCCCTTTCGGTGCGCAAGTATTAGCAATCAAAAGAAAACACCGCACTCTGAGCCGCGACCAGCAGGAGCGGGCTCTTCCAGCACCCACCAGACCCCCAGGCACCCGCACCCCGCCGTGGGTCTGCTTTCCACCCCCAAACATTGACCTGCGACCAGGCGATTCGTTACACTAGCGTTGCGGGGTGGAGCAGCCTGGTAGCTCGTTGGGCTCATAACCCAAAGGTCGCATGTTCAAATCATGCCCCCGCAACCAACCCCATTACTTCTGCGCTGGTTCCCACCAAGTTAAGCCGAATGCGGCACGCTTTTCCCAGTACCCTCCGGTGGGCGTACTCACTACAAACCGCAAGAATTCCGACACTACAGCTCGTTGGGCGGAGTTGAAATGGGCGACCCTGTCAGCGATCCGCCGTTCATCCCACCCGTCTTCCTCGTCTCCCGGACAAAGGAAATAGAGCGTAAACTCCAGGACAATCGGGTCCCTCAGATTGCTGGTTTCAACAGATCGTAGAATCCAAGCCGGAAGGAAAGCGATCAACGCGGGGGGCTCTAGAAGCGGGAGGCCAATAGAGCCATGAAACAAAACCTCGGGCGAGAGTTCATCCCATCGTTTGCCTGCGAGGTTCTCGCGCACGTGAACCCCGTCGTCGCATTCATCATGCTTGGAGACGAGGCCATTGAACCGTAGCGGCGGGAAGGCATCGATCAATTTCCGGCGAAACTCAGACTCCAATAACCCGTTCATCCTTCTCTTTACCGCCCGTGTTCGACTTGGTCCACGGTCTACCTATTCCGGTATCTCTCGCCGCGCCATCTGCTCCCGAACGCGTATCACTGCATCGTGCAGTTTGGCCGTGAGTACCGATTTAGAGGGAAGTGCCGTGAGGTATTCGGCAACTCGGATCTCGCCCTGGCTCAGTTGGAGGAGTTCAACCTGTTCTTGGTTCTTGCCGCTACAGAGGATGAGGCCAATCGGTGCCTCTTCGTGCTCGGTGCGCCGTTCGTTTTGGTCCAACCACCGCAGGTACAACTCCATTTGCCCTTTGTAGCTGGCTTCGAATCGGCCCAGCTTTAAATCGATGGCAACCAATCTGGCCAGCCTACGGTGGTAGAACAGCAGATCCAGATAGAAGTCCTCATCCCCGATCGTCATTCGTTTCTGTCGAGCCACAAATGCGAAGTCCGAGCCAAGCTCGAGGAGAAACCGCTCCAGTTCCTGCAAGATGGCACTTTCCAGGTCGCGCTCGCTATAGGTGTCCTGCAAGCCTAGAAAGTCGAGCAGGTACGGATCGCGGAAGACCAGTTCGGGCGTCATTTTGTCGGAGTCGCGAAGCTGTTGTAGCTCCTGCTGAATCGCAGCTTCCGGAAGCCGAGAGATCGCTGTCCGCTCGAACAGCATTCCCCGGACTCGTTCCCGCAGTGTACGAACGCTCCAACGCTCCATACGACACATCTCGGAATAGAATTGCCGTGCGAGTGGATCTGGAAGGTATAGAATTTCCTTGAAGTGGCTCCAGCCGAGATGCGGTGCCAGCGCACTCACGTCTGCTTCATTCGGCCAAGCCTCGACGAAACGGAGCATATGGAAGAGATTTGGGCGGCTGAGCCCGGCACCATACTCAGCCGTCAATTGTCTCGACAGTGTAGAGACAATTTGTTGGCCATACTCTGCTCTCGCCTCCGCCAGGACGTCGCGGCGTATCCGAACGCCAATCCTCCAATTCATCATCACGAGTTCGGCGTTGACGCTTTGCGCTACACGAACGCGCGTCGACTCGATGATCTGGCGCACATCCCCAACGAGCTTTCCCACCGTTTCCTGCGGGGCGGCACTGAGAGGTGCCTCTGGTTTCTTCGCCCGGCTCATCGCGCAGCCACCGGCGTTGGGAAGCCGGAGTAGTGCAGACCGGCACTACTGGCTGAAGAATGATCGATTTGGCGCGATTCTCCCACTCTTGTAATCCTAATCTGGCCGCGATCTCCTAGGACTTTCGCTCTGCCGAGCACCGGTATGGATCCGAGCAACTCGTTCACAATGGCGAAATCAGCCAGGCTAAATTGAGGGTATCCCCGCGTCAAGGTACTACTTGGCGGCTTTGCGCCTTGGCGGGAAGCTTCAGACGGCCAACCAGGCTACAGCTCGCAAACATACACCTGCGTCAACCCGGTCCGGTCGCTCGCAAAGGCCACCTTGCTCTAATCCGCTGACAAGTTGGGGTGGGGTGGGTCCATTGGGGCCGCAGACACTGCTCGGTTGGTGGTACTCGGGAGGCGCGCCCTGTGAGCCTTACTTGATGATGCGGTATCATTCTCATTAAGGAGAACCGCATGGCAACAGATCAACGCGTCCCCGTCACCGTCCTCACTGGATTCCTCGGATCCGGCAAGACCACTCTGCTCAACCGCATCCTTACCGAGAATCACGGCAAGAGGATCGCCGTCATTGAGAATGAGTTCGGCGAAGTTGGAGTGGACCAGGAACTTGTCATCGGTGCCGAAGAAGAGATCTTCGAGATGAACAATGGCTGCATTTGCTGCACGGTGCGCGGGGATCTCATTCGCATCCTCGGCAACCTGATGAAGCGGCGCGACAAGTTCGACTACATCCTGGTTGAGACCACCGGCATGGCCGACCCGGGTCCGGTGGCGCAGACGTTTTTCGTCGATGACGAAATGCAGCAGAAGCTGACGCTGGATGGCATCGTCACGCTGGTGGATGCAAAGCATGTGTGGCAACACATCGATGACTCCGACGAAGTGAAGGAGCAGATCGCGTTTGCGGACGTCCTGATTCTGAACAAGATCGATCTGGTGACGCCCGCGGAGGTGGAGAAGCTGAAGGCGAGGGTTCACTCGATGAACAGCGCCGCGAAAATCTACACGGCTCAGGACGCGGTCATCGGAATGGACGCCGTCTTGAATGTCGGCGGCTTCAATCTCGACCGCGCCATGGAAGTGGACCCCAAGTTCATGGAACCCGAATATCCATTCGAATGGGGTGGCGTCTACGACCTGCCAGCCGGCAAGCATCGGTTCACCCTGCAGGATGGCCCTGACCCTGCCATGGAAGTCGCCCTCTTCTCCACGCCGGGTGGCTTGAAGGAGGTTGAGATGCAGGCGGTCCTGGCTTTCTCGGGTGACCCTGAGGAGGTCGCCAAACAGTCCACTTGGGAATTTGACGTCCCCTCTGCCGGGCGCTACGCGCTATTCACGCAGCATCACCCGGATGAGTTTGAGGCCCGAGTCGAAGGCTTCACTCCGCTGGAGACGCATGAGTACAAGCCGGACCACGAGCACGACGAGGAGGTTTCCAGTGTCGGGATCACCACGCCCGGCGACCTCGATCAGAAGAAGTTCCAGCGCTGGCTGTCCAATCTGCTGCAGACGCAGGGTCCAGACATCTTCCGCATGAAGGGTGTACTCTCCATGCAGGGCTTGGCGCAGCGCTTTGTCTTCCAAGGGGTCCACATGCTGTTCGACGGCCGGCCCGACCGCGACTGGAAGCCGGGTGAGCGCAAGAATCAATTGATCTTCATCGGCCGCAATCTCGACCGCGAAAAGCTGAATGAGGGCTTCCGCGCTTGCCTGGCCTAGTGTCCAAGCCACAGGAACTTCGAGGCCGTTGGTCGGCGCGTATCGGCGACTGTGTCCAATCGCTGGGCTGGTCGCATGACGGGCGTCTATTGGCGGCAGCCAGCATCTCCGGGCCCATTCATGTCTTCGACGCGCAATCGGGCCTGGAAGTGGTCACCTGTCCCGGCCACGGCTTTGGAGCGTCTTCGCTTTCATGGCATCCGCGTGAGCCAACATTCGCCTCCGCCGGCCAGGATGGGAAGCTGCGGATCTGGGATCTGAACCGGCCTTTGGAGTGCCTCGCTTTGGAAGCCGGGGCCGCTTGGGCGGATCGGGTGGCTTGGTCCCCTTCAGGGGCTTATCTGGCGAGCGCTGCCGGTCGCAAGCTGAGACTCTGGACTCCGGAGGGCGACATGCTTCGGGATTACCCGGCGCACAGTTCCACCATCGCCGATATCGCTTGGCGGCCGAATACCGATGAACTCTCCAGCGCCAGCTATGGCCAGGTGCAGTTCTGGTCACCCGAACGTGACGAGCCGCTGAAGAAGTTCGAGTGGAAGGGCTCCATGCTGAGCCTCGCATGGTCGCCCAATGGCCAGGCACTGGCCACCGGAAATCAGGATTCAACGGTCCATTTTTGGTTCGTCCAAACGGGCAAGGACCTCCAGATGTGGGGCTACCCGGCCAAAATCCGCGAACTCGCCTGGGACGCCAAGTCCCGCTATCTGGCGACGGGCGGCAGCTCCTCAATCGTCGTTTGGGACTGCTCTGGCAAGGGCCCCGCGAATACCAAACCGCTGACGCTTCAATTTCACGATAAGCTCCTCAGCCAGCTAACCTTTCAGCCCCGTGGACCGTTGCTGGCCTCTGGCTGTGGCGGCGGTATCGTGGCGCTTTGGCATGTGGGGCGGAAAGACCAGGCGCTGGCGGTCGAATGGCTTGACGCCGCCGTCTCCCAACTGGTGTGGTCACCGGACGAAAAAACGTTGGCGGCGGGAGACGAGTCGGGCGTCATCCGGCTGTTTCAAGCGCCGAATCCTTAACCAACCCCAGTTCCTAAACCCCGCACCTTATCGGAACGGATCGAGGCGGCGGCCATCAAAGGCCGGCGGTAGCGGTTGCAGGCAGCCGGACTCTTTGGTCGCCAGCGCCCACTGCACCAGCAAATCGTACTCGGCGGGGTCCTTGATGTTGCCGATCCATTCCTGCCCGCGGGCGCTGGTCACCAGGACGACGTTCGGCACGTCGCAGGGGCCCAGACAACCGGAGATCGATAGTTGCACATACTTCAGCAGCTTGTTCTCCTTCCAGGCCTTCTTTAGGCTGTCCACCGGTACGGGCGGCTTACCCTTATCCACCTGCCCGCAGCAGCAGCCAAGGCAAACGGACATCTGCGCCAGCTTGCCGCGCTTAGTGGGAAGAAGCTCCGAGGAGACGGCGCGCACTCCGACCAGGCGGCCCTCTTCCAGCGTCACCGCGAGATGTCCCCAATCGCGCGCGAGCGCTTCATCATGGCTGGCCGCTAACATGGCAGTCCCTTTCTCATTGAGCGCGGTCAACGTTTCGAGCAGCCGGCCGCGCGACCTGGAATCGAGTCCGGCGGTGGGCTCATCCAGCAACAAGACATCCGGCTCCATGGCAATCACGCCGGCGATGGCGGCACGCTTCTTCTGGCCGAAACTCAATTCATCCACGCCGCGGCCGCCCAGATCGGCAATACCCAGTTGCTCCATCGCCCACTCTGAGCGGGCCCGCGCGTCGGCATCACTCAGGCCAAGATTCAAAGGCCCAAAAGAAACATCCTGCAAGACCGTGGGGGCGAAGAGCTGATCGTCGGGGTTCTGAAACACAAAGCCCACTTGTCGCCGCCATTGGTTCAACTCGGCGCGGGAATAGCCCATCTGCTGGCCCCGCAAAAAGACGGCCCCGGAAGCGGGCCGAAGCGTTCCGTTCAGATGAAGCAACAGCGTCGTCTTGCCCGCGCCATTGGCCCCCAACAGGACCGTTCGGCTCCGCTCAGCGAGAGCAAAATCAATGCCTGTCAGAGAAGGCTGATTGTCGCCGTAACGATGGACCAGCTGGCGTGCCTCAATCAGGCTCATGCCACCACCTTCAGCACAGCCCCGGCCAAGCGGCAATCAAGCGCTCTCTCCAACGCCTTCGCCCGCCGGATACTGGCCGGAAGCAGCTGCGCCGCCTGGCCTTCAGCACATCGAAACCGTGCCCGCCAGCTTGCTCCCCCCAAACGCATCCGCTGCGCCTGATCGGTGGTGCGCGCGGTCTCCGCCAGGCTGTGAATCAACCGGTACGTCAACAGGGCGACATCGGCCAGCGGCGCAAGCCAGCCGATCCGCGACATATGTGCCACCCACTTCATCACGGGCAGTGTCCGCGCCACCACCAGCAACATTGTTGTCGCGGCCAAGGAACGCGCCGCTGTCCGCGCGGCCAGCTGAGGATCGTCCAACGCAATGGGTAGGGACCCCAAGGTGATCAATAGCGCTGGCGCCGCCACAGCTGCCAGGAACGGCCGCAGCGCCCTAACGGTCACGCCGCTCTCCGTTTCGCAATGGCCCAGCCAAGCACGGCACCGCCTACCGCCGCCTGCACGACAAACAGAAACTTCTCAGCCTGTTCAGATGGCTCAAACCAAGGAGTCCGCCACGGTACATAGCTTGGTTTCAGCTGCTCCACTGCACTGACTGCCTGATCGTCTGTGCCATCGCCTCCCCAAGGGAAGGCCGCCACCGCCCCCAACACCAATGTGCCCGACAACATCCATTGAGCTCTCTTCACGCGGCGGCCTCCTGGGGCTGCGCCTTCAGCGACCGTAGGACGAACACGGTGAGTCCACCTTCCAGCAGCGCCAACGGAATCTGCGTTACCCCAAAGATTCCAACAAACCTCGCAGCGGCAGCTGGCACGCCACCGTCGGTCGCTGGGAAAGCGATCGCCAACTGCAGCGCGGTGACCAGATACGTGAAGAGGTCCCCACCAGAGGCCGCGATGAACGCCGCTGGGCCATTACCCAGGCGGGTACTCAGCCTGTTCAGTAACCACGACATCCATGGACCTGCGATGGCCATCGAAAAGGCGTTCGCGCCCAACGTCGTCAAACCGCCATGAGCCAGCAGCAAAGCTTGAAACAACAAAACCAACAGGCCAATCACGCTCATGATGCGCGGGCCAAACATAAGTGAACCCAGCGCCACACCTGTGGGATGTGAACTCGATCCCGCCACCGACGGAAGCTTCAGGGCGGACAGCGCAAAGGCGAATGCCGCTGCGGCGGCCAAAAGATAACGCTGTGAACGATCCGTGCTAACCCGGAGGTTGAGCTGTCGGATCCCGTCGGCGACGAAAGGCGCCGCTCCCAGCGTCCAGGCGGCAGCGTGTACGGCGGGCAGATAACCTTCAGCGATGTGCATGCTTGACCCCTAATCAATAATGAGTTATCACTATCGAGTATGTCAAGCGTAAGGACACTCGGGAGCCGCCGCAGCGCCCCTCGAGAGGCGATCATTCAAGTAATCCGGCAGGCTGCGCACGCCATGGCGCCGCCTGAGATTCACCGCCGCGCTCTGCGCCAACACCCCAAACTGGGCATTGCGACTGTCTACCGAACTCTGCACGCACTTGTAGCCGCGGGCGCCGTCAATGAAGTCCGGCTCCCGGGAGAAAGCGCAGCACGTTACGAAGCAGCTACCAAACCCCATCACCATTATTTCCGCTGCCGGAGCTGCGACCGGCTCTTCGAGCTGCCAGGGTGCGTCCCATTGACGAATCTCTTGCCGTCCGGCTTTCGGATGATCCACCACGAAATCGTACTCTACGGTCTCTGCGACCAATGCCCCAATTGGAGAAATCCCTAGCCTGCTACATCGGACGCCAGGCGGCGGTCTCGATCGTCGGCTCTCGAAACTCCCTTACAGCTCGCAAACGTACAC
>JBIKMK010000704.1:0-2799 GCA_044359315.1 Bryobacteraceae bacterium
GAACTATCGCGGTAGCGCTGGCCGCGGCCAGAAGTACTCCCGCGCCATTGCGGCGGACTGGGGCCACTACGAAGTGGATGACCTGATCGCCTCCGTGAATCAGGTGATCAAGATGGGCGTCGCCGACCCCGACAAGCTCGGCGTCGGTGGCTGGAGCTACGGCGGCATCTTGACCGACTACATCATCGCCACCGACACGCGCTTCAAAGCCGCCACCAGCGGCGCGGGCACGGCGTTTACGGTCAGCTTCTACGGCACCGACCAGTACATCATCCAGTACGACTACGAGATCGGCCCGCCGTGGACGGCCAAGGGCTGGGACGCTTATGTGAAGCTTTCCTACCCCTTCCTGCATGCGGACCGCATCAAGACGCCGACGCTCTTTTTGGGTGGCGAGAGGGACTTCAATGTGCCGATCCAGGGCAGCCAGCAGATGTACCAGGCGCTGCGCAGCCTGGGCATCGACACCCAGCTGATCATCTACCCCAACGAGTTCCACGGCATCAGCCGCCCCAGCTACCGCAAGGACATGATGGAGCGTTACCTGGCCTGGTACGACAAGTACATCCTGGGCAAGACAGCGCCCGCGCCAAAGGCAGAGCCCGCTCCAGCTTCAGGCGCGCAGACGGCGGGCCGTTAGGGCGGTGGCGAAACATTGAGCCATTGCCGGCACACCTACTCAACGACGGGCAGTTGGATGCCGAACCTGCGGGCGATCGTACTGATGGGTGTCATGTAGCCAGTCCGGATGCCATCACCGCCAGTGTGAAGTCCAAGAACTTCGGTTGTGCCTTGACGGAACACCGCCGCGCCCGAATCGCCTTCGAAATTCTCGGTGCGATAGCTGATCAGGCCATCGAATAACACGCGGCCCATTGCTGATGATGGCGCACTCAGAAACGACCGCCCCATCAGACCGGTTACTCTCCCTTCGCACAAACCGCCTACGCTGCGGCGGATCGTCTCGACCCGCTCGGCCACGATGTCGATAGGATCCAATCTACTCAGTGCGCTGGGAATACCAATCCCGTCGACCGACAGTGACGCGGGTTCGGCATCAATAGTGAACACGGCGGCGTCCATCTCGCTTGGCTCGAAGTCACTGAGCACGGAACAGTCGGCCGTCAGCGCCCCAATGCGGTTGGTTGGAGTATCCGATGCTAAGTTTGGGGGCGACTCAATCGCTTCGCCCGGCTTTCCGAAACCGTAGTTCCCCACTACGTGAGAACAGCTGAGTCCCAGTACTGGACCGCCGGCCTTTTTCTGAACATACAACCCTAGACATCCAGAACCATTGAGGTAGTGCCCCACCTTGCTGCCTGGAGCCGGTGCCTGGAGAACTGGTAGCCGTTTGAGCTCCACGACGTCAGTCGTCACCGTCGATTCAATGCCGCGAAGCCGGAGTTGTGGCGGAATCCTCATCGGCTCACTCAGCCGAGCCATCGGCAGCCGCCGGAGGACGTGCACGGTGAGGCATAGCTCACCAGGCCTTTTCCTCTTTCCAGCCGCCTTCTCCCCGACAAACAAGCCCACGATGTTGGAACCCCAACCCCATTCCTGACAAGCCTTCAGATCCTCTAAGGCCGCCGCGCTGAGCCGGCCCCTGCGATTGGCTCTGCTTTGCAGAAGCCGGCCGAGCAACTTTACTGCATAGTGCTGCGCTTGCATCTACTTCTTATCCTTGGCTGGTTTGAGAGCATTGATCGCCGACCGCACAGGAATGTTTACGCCGAATGTGAAGCGCCTGATCCATCGCGTTTCTAAAGCATTCGCCGAGCCCGCCAGCGGCCGCCGGGTCTGGTCAAACGTTACTCCCGCGAAAACCTCCGCTTTGTTGAGGCCGATACCCAGACCAACAAGATGCCTTTGCAATACTTTTCCCTGGATCGGAAGGCCGTAAAGAAGGTGAGGTAGCCACCGGAAGATGGTCCGTTCGGTGTCCACCGGCGGCAGATAGAGATTGAACGTCCCGAAGAGATTCTGCCTCGTCACTTCTTTCCCCGTGATCGTACCCGACTCCCGGTCATAGTCGATCGCCCGGAACTCACGAACTGGCAGTGTGAAGCCAACGTCCCACCAGTGCTTCCCTTCGTTGGAGAATGTCTGCTTCTCGAGCTCTTTCTGATCCCCCACCTGCCCGGCGAAGCCCGTCACAGTCACATCCGAGGGTATGTGGGCGATCTTGATCTGCTGAACGTTACCTAGGGCAACACTCTCAGTGTCAACTTCAGCAGGGGCCGTAGACTCGCTGTGCAACACGCCAAAGCCGTCTTTGAGGTTCTGGATGTTGGACGGCAACTTCTGAATCACGGAAACTTTGTAGACAATCTGCTCGAAGCCCTTCGCAATCTGGTAGTCCCCAAACCGGGCCAGCCGGAGCTTGGTGTCCTTCCGGACAAGTGGCTTGGGGTTTACTTTCTCGACATCGGCCCGCACCTTTTGAAACTCTGTGCTATCACGGCGGAGTCCACTGATATTCAGATGGAGATACAGCAGACGCACATCGGCTGAGCCATGAATTCGTTTCCCGCTGAAGTATTTGCTGAGGTAGGAACCGCTTGGAATCTCGGCCCATTCGCTCTTGCCCAGCCAAGATTTGCGGAACACGTACCAGTTGCTCTGATCAATACTCATTTGCGCATCCTTGTAGCGTAGGACATGGATGATGTAATAGGGATCAGGCGCCGGTGCCAGGGAGTCTTTGGCGGACGCGGGAGTGGAGTTCACCCCACAAGTGGCAACCTTGGTGATCAAGCCATCCGCCTTGGAACTGTCGAGCTTTGCCTCGTCCCAGTTGAG
>JBIKMK010000703.1:0-2799 GCA_044359315.1 Bryobacteraceae bacterium
GGGCCCGGTTGCATTACAACTAAGAGAGGCTCCTCATGAAGATCGTAACAGGCCCCGTTGCCGGTCCGCATCCTCCACCAGTTCCGGCAACGGCCACTTTCCCGGCGCTGTTTCTGGGGATATTCGCGGCACTGCTAGTGCTCTGCTACTGGCCCATGCTCCGCATGACAGGTGTCATCCTGGTCTCCAGCGAAGATATGGCCCATGGCTTGTTCGCGCCGTTGGTATCGCTGTATCTGGGGTGGGAGTTGCGGGAGCAGATTCTCAGGCCCTCCGCGCGGCCGAGTTGGTGGGGAGTAACGGCGTTGACCCTGGCCGCTTTGTTGGGAGTATTGTCCACCGTGGCCAATTCTTCCACTTTCTCCAGGTTCGCCTTCTTGGTCTCGCTGGCTGGTTGCGCCTTGTTGGTGGGGGGCTTCCAGTTGCTCCGGCGGTTCTCTTTCCCGCTGTTCCTCCTGCTGTTTACTTTCCCGGTGCCCGAAGTTCTTTATGGGCAGATCACGCAGCCACTCCAGTTGCTGGCCAGCACTCTTTCCGAGCTGGCGTTTGAGTTGCTGGGCTTTGGCGTGATGCGCGACGGCAATATCTTACAATTGGCGCACATGCGGTTGAACGTCGTGGAAGCCTGTAGCGGACTCCGTTCGTTGATCACGTTGACGTTTTTCTGCATCGTTTACGCGTACTTCATGGAGCCGCGCGGGTGGATGCGTGGCGTCTTGGTGGCTTTGGCCATTCCGGCGGCGATCTTTGTGAACGTCTTGCGCATTACGGCCACGGGCGTTCTGGGCAAGTACAATCCTGCTTGGACGAAGGGTACGTATCATGACATGCTGGGATGGTCGGGCTTTTTTGTGGGCTTTGCATTGGTCGCTCTATGTCATTGGATGTTGAACAAGCTGATCAAACCGCACCCCGCGCCGGTGGCAACGCAATGATCGAACGGCGAAAGTGGCTCCTGTGGGGAGGGGTAGTGATTCTGGCCGCACAGGCGGCGGCTTCTTACGCGCTGGAACGGAAGCCATTTCTCCCGGTGACGCCACCGCTGAGCAATCTACCCATGCGGCTGGGAAATTGGGCCTTTACGCAGGATGGCGTGATTGAGCCGGAAGTGCTGGAGATGTTGGGGCCGGATGATGCACTGACGCGCGAGTTTCAGTTGGCCGGTTCCGCTACCCGGTCCAGCCTGTTTGTCAGCCACTACAAGACCCAGTTGCGGGCGAAGAATGCACACGACCCCAAGGTTTGCCTGCCGGGCTCGGGCTGGAATCCGCGCGTTTCCCGGGTGATGGATGTCCGGTTGCCGGATGGCGCCACCTTTCCCGTCAACTACTACCGGATCGCCAAGGGAGATGCGGAGGCGGTGGTGCTCTACTGGTTCCAGACGCATGATCAGGCACTGGTCTATGAGCAGCAACTGCGGGCGCACCGAGTATGGAGTGCGATTCGCGAGAATCGGACCGATATGGCCCTAGTGAGGATCGTCATGCCAGTAGACGAGAATGGAGTAGAGGTGGCGGATCGCCGTGCCGTCGAGCTGGCTACCCTGGTTTATCCCGAAATGCGCCCATACTTTCCTGCTGCAGAGAAAAAAGATTGATGAGACGGACGACGCTGCGCCGCGGGCTCATTCGTTGCCTGGCCGTGAATCTCCTGTCTGTGCTGGGTTTGCTGGCCCAGACCCCTCCCCCGCCACAGCCCCGCACGCCGGCGGCTCAAGCGACCGGCCAGGCAGAGCGGATACAAACGGTGCCGACCGCTCTGCGCATCCTGGTGCTAGAGGGCGGCAACGTCATGAATTCGATTCCACTGGGGCGGGCGGTGCCTCCGGTGGTGGAAGTCCGGGATGCGAATGACTTTCCGGTGGAAGGCGCCACCGTGGTGTTTGTTCTGCCCGAGACCGGCCCTGGGGGCACGTTCCCCGGCAACCAGACGACACTGACGGCGCGGACCACTTCGCAAGGGCAGGCCACCGCACCGTTCCTGATCAATGGTGTCCTTGGGCGTTTCGAAATCAAGGTGACCGCCACCTCTTCCGGCCGCAAGGGCGAGGCCACCATTACGCAGACCAATTCCAATGGCGCCTATATTGGCCCGATGATCGCGGCTACGCCCTGGTACAAGAAGAAGCTCACCTGGATGCTGATCGGCGGTGCGGCGGGCGGTGGCATTTTGGCATGGCGGCTCACCAGCGGATCCAGTTCGGTCAGTCCGACACTGGTGGTGACTCCTGGAGGACCGGTTTTCGGCCGTTAGATGCTTATGACGCCTTCGCGCCTGGCTGCCCTGATCCTCATCACCTCTAGTTTGGCGGGACACGCCCAAACGGCCTTGTGGTCCCCGCCTTCGAGCGGCTTCGTACATGACACCCTGATGGGTACCATCCGGCCGGTCCTGGGTTTTGTGGGAGCCGCCTATCTGGGAGCCCCGGTGCTTGATCAGGTGACGCGGTCCAGCTTTGCGCCAAATCAGCAGACCGCGATCTTTGAGCGTGACGGGGTGATGTGGTGGGCCCGGGATCTGCGCTCACCGGATCGTCTGGAAGCGCTTGACCGGCTGTCCTCCGTCAGGGAGGCACGTTGGGCGGCGAATTCGGCCTCGGCCGTGCTTATGACCGCCGAGGAGTTAGTCTGGCTGGTCCAATCCGATACCGCGCCTTTGCTCGACGCGCGCTGGAACCTGGACGGCGAAGGCCGGTGGACGATTCTCGCCGCCGACGGTGGCGCGCAGCGCGTTCTTCTCACGCGCGAAGAGGGGGAGCAACGGACGCTCTGGCTGGCCTCCCGGCAAAATGCACCGGTG
>JBIKMK010000702.1:0-2799 GCA_044359315.1 Bryobacteraceae bacterium
TATCACCAATCGCGCTCCAATGCACGCGGGGGGTGGGCCAAAGCCGGGGCGCGCAAAGCATGGGGAAATTCGGTAAACTGACGGCCTATGAGAGCACTCGCCAAACTACTCCTGTTGACGGCCGCCCTGACGCTGCCGGTGGCCTTTGGTCAGGCCAAGAAGGAGGCCCCCAAGGCCGCCGAAAAGAAGACCGCCGACAAGAAGGCCGCCCCGGAAGCCAAAGCTGCGGAGAAGAAGGTAGCCG
The DNA here is from genome assembly GCA_044359315.1 of Bryobacteraceae bacterium. Classification (GTDB taxonomy): domain Bacteria; phylum Acidobacteriota; class Terriglobia; order Bryobacterales; family Bryobacteraceae; genus JAPKYZ01. Next base: position 245 of record JBIKMK010000702.1, read on the forward strand.
AAAAGAAGGCCGAGCTGATCGACATCAACTCCGCCCCGGCCGACGTCCTGAAGACCATCCCCGGCGTTGGCGACGCCTATTCCGCCGCCATCATCAAAGGCCGCCCCTACAAGCGCAAGGACGAGCTGCCGCTGAAGAAGATCATCCCGCAAGCCACCTACGACAAGATCAAGGATCTGATCATCGCCAAGCAGAAGTAGGGCGCAACCTCCTTGCTGCCCCGTTTCTACCCCATTCTCGATCCCACCCGCGCTCTCCCCGTCGTCGAGCAGGCCCAAGCTGTGCTGGACGGCGGGGCGTCGTTTTTTCAGGTGCGCCACAAAGGCACCTGGACTCTCGCGCATCTGGGCGAACTGGAGGCGATGGTGAAGCTCTGCCCCGGGCTGATCGTCAATGACCGCGCCGACATCGCCGCCCTGGTGGGCGTAGGCTTGCACGTCGGCCAAACCGATCTGCCCCCCGCCGCCGCCCGGCAACAGATCGGCCCGCGGATGCTGGGCTTCTCCACGCATAACGCCGCCCAACTGGAGGCCAGCGCCGCTGAACCGGTGGACTACGTTGCGCTAGGGCCTGTTTTTGCCACCGCCTCCAAACAGAATCCGGACCCGCAGGTGGGCCTGGACAATCTGCGCGCCTGGCGGCCGTTGACGCGGCGGCCTTTGGTAGCCATTGGTGGCATTACGCGCGACAATGCAGTTTCTGTCCTCCAGGCGGGTGCCGATTCGGTGGCCGTCATTGGGGATCTCTATCCGGAAGAACTGACCGCGCACAGCCTGCGCGCACGGGTGATGGATTGGATCAAGCGACTCAGGTAAGCAAACCGCCGGCTTTGAATGCCCGGTTGGGGCTGGCCGATGCCACCACGCTGGTGGTCGGCTCCATGATCGGCTCCGGCGTCTTCGTCGTCGCGGCCGACATCGCGCGCCAGGTGCAGTCCCCCGGCCTGCTGTTGATCGTGTGGATCGCCACGGCGGTGATGACGATGGTGGCCGCGCTCAGCTATGGCGAACTGGCCGCGATGATGCCGCAAGCGGGTGGCCAGTATGTCTACCTGCGGGAGGCGTTCGGGCCGCTGCCCGCCTTCCTCTATGGCTGGACGCTGTTCCTGGTGATCCAGACCGGCACCATGGCCGCCGTGGCCGTGGCCTTCGCCAAGTTCCTGGGTGTCTTCATCCCGTTGGGCCCGCGCGAACAGCAACTGGTGGCCATCGTAGTGCTGGTGACCCTGGCCTACATCAACACCCGCGGCATCCGCGAAGGCGTGCTGGTGCAGAACGTCTTCACCGTCGCCAAAACGGGCGCGCTGCTGGGCCTGATCGGCCTGGGGCTATGGCACGGCCATACTCCCGAAGCGCTGCCGAACTTCGACAACTTCTGGCAGGGCGCAGATTGGAGCTGGGCCTGCATCCGCCTGGTGGGCGTGGCCATGGTGGGCTCACTGTTTTCCTCCGATGCCTGGAACTGCGTCACCTTCACGGCGGGTGAGACCAAGAACCCTCGCCGCAATGTCCCACTGTCGCTGGCGCTAGGCGTCGCCATCGTCTCGCTGCTCTACCTGGGTGCCAACTACGTCTACGTCAGCGTCCTGCCACTATCGGGCATCGCCAACGCCGCCCAGGATCGCGTGGGCACAGCCGCTGCCCAGGCCTTGTTGGGCGACAGCGCGCAGGCCATCATGGCCATCGCCATCATGATCTCCACGTTCGGTTGCGTCAACGGCCTGACCATGGCCGGCGCACGGGTCTACTATGCCATGGCGCTGGACGGACTGTTCTTCAGGAAAGTGGCGCAGTTGGACCCCAAGACGCAGACGCCCAACGTCTCGCTGTGGGCGCAATGCCTGTGGGCTTGCGTGCTCACCTTAAGCGGACGCTATGGAGATCTGCTCGACTATGTTATCTTTGCCGTTTTGCTGTTCTACGCGCTCACCATTTGTGGCGTGTTTGTTTTACGGGTCCGGCGCCCCGACGCGCCGCGACCTTACCGGGCCATCGGCTACCCGGTGGTGCCCGCGCTTTATATAGTGGCGGCACTCACCATCGAATGGCTCCTGTTGCTTTATAAGCCCAGCTATACTTGGCCGGGCCTGATCATAGTTCTTTTGGGAGTGCCGGTCTTTTACATTTGGAGAGGCCGCGGGAAAGAGGTTAAGGGATGAATCTGTTTGCGACAAAGTCGGTAGACCAGTTGATGGCCGAAGGCGGCGATGGTTCCCATGGCAGCGGCAATAGTGATCTGAAGCGCACCCTGGGTGCGATGCAATTGGTGGCCTTAGGGATCGGCGCCGTCGTCGGTGCCGGCATCTTCGTGCTGGCCGGAACCGCGGCCGCCAACCACGCCGGACCCGCCGTCGTGTACTCGTTCATTCTGGCCGCCATTGGCTGCGCGCTGGCCGGGCTTTGCTACAGCGAATTCTCGACGATGATTCCGATTGCCGGCTCCGCCTATGCCTACTCCTATGCGACGCTCGGCGAACTGGTGGCCTGGATTATTGGCTGGGCGCTGGTGCTGGAATACGCGGTCGGAGCGGCTACGGTATCGGTCGGTTGGTCCGG
>JBIKMK010000097.1:0-10051 GCA_044359315.1 Bryobacteraceae bacterium
TGCTGGCCTGGAGGCTGGCCGGCAAACCGGCGGAGTGGCGCCCGAAGCTCACGTTGATGGCGGAGTATCTAGCGGCGCTGCTGGGTGAAGGCGGCGAGATTCCGCTGATTGGGGATGATGACGGTGGGCGGCTGTTTCATCCCTATGGGACGCATGTGCAGTATGGGCGGCAGACCCTGGAATGGGCGGCGGCGGACTTGGGGCGGCCGTTTATCGCCAAACAGGAATCGGAACGCTTTGCCGAGTGTGGCTTGATCTTCCTGCGGGCGGGCGGGACGGAAGTGATTGTCGATGCGGGCGGTTTTGGCGGCGGGCGTGGCGGGCATAGCCATTCCGACACGCTGCAGATCATTGTGCGGCGCGGGGGCCGGGAATTGTTGATCGACCCCGGCACCTATACGTATGTAGGCGATCCTAGATGGAGGGACTGGTTCCGCGGATCTGCCGCTCACAACACGATGCGCGTGGGTGGGCGGGAGCAGGCGGAGGCGGCCGGGCCATTCGGATGGCGGAGTAAGCCCGAGGTGATGTTGCATGGCTGGGGTCCGGATTACGTTGACGCGGAGTGCCGTTATGGCGGCTGCGCGCACCGGCGTCGGGTCCGGCTGACCGATCCGCTCCACTTAATCGTGGAGGACGAGGCGTCGGGTGGTGAGGGGGAGCAGTGGTGGCACTTGGCGGCAGGAGCCCCGGTGCAGTTCGAGTTTCCGGAGGGCTTGCGAGCGGAACCAGCTGAAGGCTGGCGTTCACGGGCGTTGTACCAGAAAGAACCGGCGCAACGATTCGTGGTTCGCGGGCAGAAGTTAACGACTAAATTGACGATAGGAGAGGTATGGCATCCGTAAGTGATCAGAAAATTGCGGTCTTGGGACTGGGCTACGTTGGCTGCGTCACCGCAGCGTGCTTTGCGAACCTGGGGCACCAGGTTGTCGGCATCGACAAGGACGAGCATAAGGTCAAGAACATCCTGAAGAAGTCGGCTCCGTTCTATGAGCCGGGCCTGACGGAGTTGATTGAGAAGTCCGTCAATGACGGGCGGCTGACAGCGACGATGTCGCTGGCCGAAGGCCTGGCGGATGCGGATGTGGCCATGATCTGCGTCGGCACACCCTCGGAGCGCAACGGCAATCTGGGCCTGGGGCAGCTGCGGCGGGTGTGCGCGGAGATCGCCGAGGTGATCGCCGGACGTGAGAAGCCGCTGATTGTTGCCTTGCGCAGCACGGTATTTCCGGGGACTTGCGAGGAAGCGCAGGCGACGGCGTTTGCCAACACTCCCCAAGTGAAGATGGTGTCAAACCCTGAGTTCTTGCGCGAAGGCAGTGCGGTGAAGGACTTCGTGGAGCCGTCGCTGGTTGTCGTCGGCGGCACCGATGAAGCTGCGGTGCAGTTGATTGCCGACATGTACGCGCCGCTGGGTTGCGAAGCGTCGAAGGTGAACGTCCGGACGGCGGAAATGATCAAGTACGCCTGCAACACGTTCCACGCGGTGAAGGTGGCGTTTGCCAACGAGATCGGCTCGCTGGCCAGCTATCTGGGTGTGTCGGGTGAGGAAGTGATGGCGACGTTGTGCAAGGACACGCGGCTGAACATCTCGACGGCGTATCTGAAGCCGGGGTTTGCTTTTGGCGGTTCCTGTTTGCCCAAGGATCTGCGGGCGTTGTGCTACCGGGCGTCGCGGATGGATGTCTCGCTGCCGATGCTGGAGGCGGTGTTGCCGTCCAACGATGCGCATCTGGAGCGCGGTATCAACGATGTGCTGGACATGGAAGCGCCGCGGCTGGGCGTGTTTGGCTTGGCGTTCAAAGAGAACACTGACGACCTGCGCGAAAGCCCGGTGGTGACGATGATTGAGACGCTGATCGGCAAGGGCAAGGATATGCGGATCTTTGACCCGCATATTCAGCTGGATCAGATCTACGGCTCCAACAAGAGCTTCGTGCTGAACGCGGTGCCGCATATCGAAAAGCTGATGCAGCCGTCGTTTGAAGAAGTGGCCAACTGGGCCACGCACCTGGTGGTGGCGCAAACCCCGTCGGCCGAATTCCGGGCCAAGATCAAGGCCAGCGGATTGCCGGTGGTGGATCTGACCCGGATCGAGATCCGGGAAGCGGTCAAGGTGATGGCGTAGCGCCAGCCGAACCCAGACAAGTGAACGTGCCGCCATCACATCCAGGTGTGATGGCGGCTTTTTTATTGATTAGTCGAGAAGACCCTTACGGTAAGGCTGGCTCTGCGCGTGGGCAAAGTGGCTACTTCTGTCCGGCTACCGTGACGTTGAGAGCACCTTCGAGAAGGCGCGAGCGGGTGATGTTGCGGCGCAGGGGTTGGGGTAGGCCCTCGATGACCGATTCGAGGAATCGCATCAGACCGATAGAAAGGCGGATACGGTGGCCACCCTTATTCTTTTCTACCCAGACCCGGCTGAATTTCGCCTGGTAGAAGATGTCGGCCAGATCACCCATGGAGTATTCGCGCAGATGGAAGCCGCGGGCTAACTCGTCGTTGAAGAGGCGGGAAATGTCGTGCGGACCGGAAAGCCGGTTCGGGGTGATGCAAAGGTAAATGCCACCGGGGCGGAGGACACGATAGATCTCGCGGAGTTGGGCGACGGGCGTCGTCCGGGTGGATGTGCTCCATTACCTGGTCAGAGTAGGCGAGGTCGACACTCTCATCCGGGAGCGGGACATCGCAGCCCGTGGAATGGACGAACTTAAAGTTTGCCGGACCCCGGACCCGGCCCGTGATCTCTTGCGCGACATCCAGCCCATAGACCTGGTGAACGTGCGGGCAGACGGCGAGCGAAAGCTTCGCGTCGCCCGCACCAACTTCTAAGAACGTCAAGTCGGGCCGCAAAAGAGGCTTCAGCAGCCGCATTTTGCCGGCGTTCATTTTTGTGATGGAGTCCGGATTCTGCGAGAGGGTCAGCTGTGGGTGATGGGGTACACGCAGGTAGAGCTCGTCATAGACTTGGCCATAGAGTTGGCCGCGGTCGGTCGCGTTGGCGTTGCGCAGACGATCGGCAAGTTCTACTTCGATGTCATAGTGCTCCCGAAGCTGTTGAGGTGTCCGCGGTGGAGAGGCCATAAGTCTACTTTAGACCCATATCGTCAGATCATTGTGCAGGGTGTAGCAAAGAATCTTCCACCCAGCAAGCGAACCGGGGCACCCGTGCGATGGATGCCATCGCCACGCACGGCTACTTTTTTTGTCCACCAAATCAGTCATTTAAGAGCGGCGCCCGGCTGGCATCGCGGACTGCCAGCGCAAGATGTCGGCTGGGAGACGCGAAAAGCCAATGGCAGCCATTACATCAACTCAAGCGGGCAACTGGTCGGCTGCTGGTACGTGGACCGGTGGGGTGGTGCCGGGCGTGGGCGACACCGTCACGGTCAGCCACGCGGTGACTGTGGACACCAACACCACGGTGGGAACTTCGCCGGCCAATACGACGACGCTGGTGCTGGATGTGGCCGCGGCGGGTTCGCTGACGGTGGCGGCTGGGGTGACGCTGACGGTCCGGGGCAATGCCCGGGTGGTGAATACGACACTGACGCTGAATGCGGGGGCGTCGTACATTTTTGATTCGTCGGCGGCGGCGGGCACGCCGATCTATTCGTTGACGTTCGGATCGGGAGCCAGTCAGCCGAACTGCAGGCTGGTGTGCAACGGCACTTCGGCGGCCTATTGCAAGTTCGACATCGCGGTGGGGTCGGGCCGGGGGCGACTTCAGCGCAATGCGAGCGCCAGCGCCCAGGTGGATGCCACCTACACCGACTTCAACAACCTGGGTGATGCGTCCAATACTGCGATGGACTGGTCGGCGGCATCGGGCGGCATCATCCGGTTTACGTACTGCCGGATCGGGCTGATTGCGAACGGGTCCAATGCGTTGGGGCGCTGGACGACATCGTGCGCGGCGGATTCCGACTTCATTTTCAACTTCAACAACATCCGGTACGGGACGGCGCATGCGTCGGAGGCGGCGCGGTTGACATTCGCGGCGGCCACGACGGGGCAGCGGCAGTTCCGGAATAACATCCAGAACATCCGTGCGTGGGGTGGCACGGCGGCAAGCCCTATCAACTTTGCGGGATCGTTGAGGAACTTGAGCGTTCGGGACAATGTGATGGGCCGAATGGGCCTGTCGTCCACGATTACCGACATCCAGCCATGGGCCGAGTGGACTAACAATGTGTTCTATGCAAGGGGTACGGTAGCTTATCCGCTCACGCTAGCCCATCCAGGCAGCGTGCTGCTGGACAACATCCTCTACTTGGAAGGCACGAGTGCCCAAGGGGTGACCGCTCTCAATCCGAGTATGCCGAATGCATTCACGGGGACGTTTAGCATCCAAGGGAATGTCTTCCAAGCCTTTACTGCTAGTGAGGAAGGAGATTTTATCTCCAACAACGCTACGTCCTTCCCCGCAGGCAGCAACGTGGTCCTGAACATCACCCGAAATCTCGTACTGCCCAACGGTAGAGGACGGGTATCAGGGTCAGTGAACAGTCATGATAACGCGCTGGTGAAGCGTGTCATCGAGTTCAACACCTTGATGACTGACGCCAATGGGAGTACAGGCGTGGCGGCGGTCTACACCGGGGCGACGTTCTGGGGCGGGCCGGGCCTGATCGACTCCCTCCGGTCCAATCTGGTGTGGTGCAATCGCTCGACGGGTACGGCCGGGCAGGCGCAGGTAGCGCGGCAGGCGACAATCACATCTCCCGAGACGGGTACGGCGGCGGCGGCGAGTACAGCGACATTGATCAACTGTTCCGGGTTGACGCCTATTGCCACGTTACCGACGGCTGCCAATGCTGATCTTGGCGCCTCCCAGGCCGTCATCACATTTACCTCTGGCGCACTGGCGGGGCAGTCGCGGACGATCACCGCCAATACCGGGTCTAGCGTGACGGTGGGTGTGGCGTTCTCTGGCGCGCCGGCCGTGGGTGATGCCTTCCGGATCGTGGTGCCGGACATTCTGGCGGCCTCGCGGGTGGGCTGGAACGGACTGTTCAATGTCGAAAACAGCACGTTGTTTGATCAGACTGGCGCCAACGGCTTGGCCGACAAGGGCTATCACAATTACAGCCAGGCGAACCGGGCGACGATTGGGCAAAGCGATGTGGATCTGGGGTCCGGAACCTATGACGGCACCAATGGGCCGCGGTTCGTGGATGCGTCGCGCAATGTCGAGACGTCTTGGAACCGCATCTTCGCTCAGGCGAATGGGGCCCCGTGGGTGCTGAGTTCCAGCTACGCGGTGGGTACCCTGGTGAGCCGCCAGGCGGCGGCGGTTTACGGGAACGCGGTGATCACGTACCGCTGTATTTCAGCCCACACGGCCAGCGCCGCCAACCGGCCTTCCGATGGCACGGACGGGACTTGGCAGACCGTTTGGGAACCCGCGGTGTTGCAGTTGCTGCGCGATGCGGTGGTGGCGGGGACCACCTATACAGATGCCGCAGTGGGTGTCACGAATGTGAGTGCGGTGAAGTACCTGCTGGAGTGGATCAAGGCAGGGTTCCGGCCGCGCAACACAGCATTGCGGGCCGCGGCGCATGACGGATCGAGTATTGGTGCCGTTGCTCTGGCATCGGCACTGACCGCAGTCTGTCCGGTGAATCGGACGGCAGTGGTGGGGGTTGCGTTCAACCAACAGATGACCGCCAGCGGTGGCACATTGCCATACAACTACACTGTTTCGGCCGGGTCTGTTCCAGCGGGCCTCTCCTTGAACACCAGTACGGGTGTGGTGAGTGGGACGGCAAGCGCCACAGGCGCATTTACCCTGCAAGTGACCGACGCTGACGGGACGGTCGCGGGAGGCACCTGCTCATTCACGGTAAACCCACCAGTGGTGCAGAGCCGACGCGGGTTCTCGATGATTGGTATCGGGCCGGTGGGTCTCTAGCACGAGCGGAGAGCCAACGCCCGGGCCGGTAAAGACAAGTAACGGAAGAATAGGAGAGATTGTGATGACCGTATTTGCGATGGGAAAAGTAGCCCCCACGACGCCCGGGACCCCGGTGCTCGTCACGGCTGACTCAAAGATTCTGGCGGGACGAGTGATGTTTGCGGTTCCCACGACCAATACCGGAAAGGTCTACCTAGGCCAACCCGGTATGAACAAGACAAGCTTAGCCGGTGTGATGCGTGACTTCACCCCGGCCCAGGTGGGCCCGCAGGATGGCGCAGTCCTTTGGACCGCGGATGGGTTCTTTCAGATGTCGGAGTACGCCGTGGATGCCGATGTAGCGGGCGATGGACTGCTGGTAACCTACTGGTTGCCCTAGCGTTACGAGTTCCACCACCACGCTACCAGGGGAACGCGGCATGCCAATGCTGTGCCGCCACGCCCTGCCGCCAGTTCCAACCGGGGCCCGTCTCTCTGAACTACTCCAAGGACGTCGATATGGTGTACTAGAGAGAGCTGCCCCAAGAGGCGGCAGGAGGATTTATGTACGCCACAAGTACATCGCGTGTTCTGCTGCTTTTCGGAACTCTGGCTTGGGCTGTATTGACCTGTGCCGTGCTGGCACAAACCCCATCATCACTCGAGATTACACAAGGGCCCGTAGTCGATTCGCTTACATACAGCACAGCCCGTATCACCTGGTACACTTCGGCTCGCGCCAATACTTATATCAAGTACGGCACCACTGTCCCGGATCTTCGCGCGGATCGCAGGAACGGTGGCCTTCGAACCGTTCATTCCTTCTTCCTCTCTGGTTTGGCCCCTGACACGGTGTATCACTATCAGGCGTGCTCGGCGGAGACGTGCTCCGCACCCCACACTTTCCGCACTTTACCCGCGTTGTCGCCCACGCCCGCACCGCCGGAGCCGCCACGGCGGCTGGTGGACACCACTATGCCTTCCGGCATCGATCAAACCTTCGCGATCGACGCGGCGTGCAGCAATCTAGAAGACGTCCTCAAACAGCTGGCCACCTTGGAAGGCGATCAGAATCATGAGATCACCATCCCGGCCGGTACAAGCTGCAACGGTCAATTCATTTTCCCGCATCGCCCGAAACACAATGGCTGGATCGTGGTGCGCACCACCGGAACACTACCGCCCGAAGGAACCCGCGTCGATGCCAGCACGTTGCCCCAAATGGCGCGCATTGTAACTAACGCGATTCCCGAAGGCATCCGGACTAGCATTAATTCTCTTCCCTCCACGTGTTCTCCCGGATCCTTGCTCTGGACCTGGGATGTACCCGGCATGAGTTTGTTGGTTTGCTCTACCCAGAGTTCTTCCGGAGGTACCAAGCCATTGGAGAATGCCTACATTGGAGGTGGCTCGGCCGTTGTTCTCACGGTGGGCTCCCATGGGTACCGTACCGGGAATGTGGTCCGTGTCACCGGAACGGGGCTGGGTGTCGACAACGCTAACTGGCGCATCACGGTCCTTGACGAACACAATTTTGTCCTAGACGGCTCCCGGGGCCGCGGCACCTACTCCAACAGTGGCACTGTGGTTCGCAACGATCGATGGACGCAGGTAGACCACCGGAGTGGCCCCGAACTGCCTGCTGAATGCGCTGTCAATGAGTGGTTCTACCGGACACCGGCAAGCGGCTTCTCTGCCTTCTGGTGCACCGCGCCGAACACTTGGGGGTTGCGCCGAGCCGTGGCTGCGGGGGAGGTAGAGGCCATTCAGTTTCAGGAGAATGCCCGTCGATACCGTTTCGTTGGGATTGAAGCAACACATGCGCCCGTTCCCGATCCGCATCCGCCGGGATGGGACCAGCCCAGCTACATCCAAGGCTCTTATAACGCACTCATCTACACGCGGATGACCAACGACTCCATTCTATTTGACCGCTGTGACATTCACGGACAAGACTATCCGGGACGGCTGGCGCGAGGTGTGTCGCTGTATGGTTCGAATGTGGGTGTCATTCATTCCCGGATCTATAACGTGAACCGCTGGATGGGTACGGCCTCCGCCGGGGCCTTTCGAGAATCGGTTGCGGTGGCCATTGTTGGGCCGGGGCCAGGCCTCCTGGAGAACAACTTCCTTGAAGCGATCGGCATGACCGTATTCTTTCCCGATCTGAGCCAGAATATGCAGCCGCCAGCGGATTATGTCATCAGCCGCAATTATTTCTCCCACAGCGAGCGATATCTGTTCGGTTCTCCCTTGAACGTTCCGAACAAGAATTACATGAACCGTCAAATACTCGAGCTGAAGTCCGCGCAGCGGGTACTAGTGGAAGGAAATGTCTTTGATGGTAATTGGAACGACGTAACGCAGGGTGCCATGATACTCCTGACGCCGAGATCCACATCTGTGGCTCCGGCCAAAGTAATTGACCGGATTGAAGACGGAACCGTCATTCTAGCCAGCCGGCCAGTCACCAACCTGGCTGATCCGCACGCGCCGGAGCAACTGGTTCTTCTCACCCGGGCTGGACAGTACAGTGGCATCCGGACAGTGGGCGAGGTGAAGGATGCCACGTCGTTTACGTTACGTGACGCTCCGACCGGAACGGTGGCTGGTGGAACCGTTGAGCCGGCTTCCAGCTTGATGCAGATCTCGGATGTCGATGTCCGGAACAACATATTCCGCCGGGGGCCTCATTTGATGGCGATTGCCGGCCATGACGAACCATCGGGGAACTTCATGACGCGTACGACACAACGGATCCGGGTCTCCAACAATCTGGTCTACGACATCAATGCGCGGCGCTTCTCTCAAGGCGGCTACATGTCTCCTCTTAGCACCAGTGAGTTTGGGCGGTCCGGGATAGCTTTTTCCATCGATAGTGGCACCGAAGACGTCATCATCACGAACAATACTGTATTCGATGTCAAAGGGAACGCGCCCCACTTCTTGTTTACCGATGCGGCCTCATTAGGCCGCAATGCAGGGCTTGAAGTACGGGACAATGTGATGACTGGTGAAAGACCCGCCCTGCATAGCATCAGTGGCCAAGTATTCGGTGTCGATTCCCTCAATCGTGAATTCATCACGGGATCCAGTCCGGCGTGGACGGTATCGAATAATGTGTTGTGTTGTAATATGCCGACCACGATGAAGATTCCGCCGAATAATGTTTCACTATCGTCGTGGCCGGAGATTGGACTAGAGAACCCGGCGAGCTGGGCCTTTCAGTTGAAAGAGTCGAGCCCGTTTCGAGGCACTGGTTCGACCGGCAAGGACCCCGGTGTAGACATGGTGGAACTGCGACGTGCCCTCCCTCCGTCCGCCCTGGAAATACTGAGAGATTCCGGTGGCGTTCCGTGAAAGACCGCTTTGCCTCCAAAGGGTGGCAAGGACAAACTGGCCCCGGCCAAGACTAACCGTCAATGAGGCTGGCCAAGCGCTGCGTACGCAGGCGGGCATCAAAGGTTTGCTGAAACCACTCTCCGGGAGTGTGCACGGCTGCAGGCATGGCCAGCAGTTCCATCAACTGAGCATCCGCCTTCTCATCTGGAGTATCGGGATAGATGATGACCGCAGGGATATCGGTCCGGGACAGCAGGGAGTCGGTAGGCGATCCGGGTTTCGTGTAGGCCAGGATGGGGCGGCCGATCTGGAGGTATTGGAAGATCTTCGAGGGCAACTGTACCGCCCCTACCGCGACATCCAATAGGAGCTGGTAGTCGGATTCGCAGAGTTGCCGGTGCGCTTCCGCCCAGGGCACGCTTGCTCCGTCATAGTAAAGCGTTTTTGAGGCAACCAAACGAGTAGCCAGGGCCTCAGGCAGGATGCCGGGCTCCAAACCACCCACCAGTTTGATACGCAGCTTAGCGGGATCAAGACGCCCATTGTCGATCAACCGGGCGACGGACGCGAGCAGACGGGTGGGTTTACGCTCACTGTAGATCTCACCGGTGTGGGTGATTACCTGGTAGTCACGCACAGGTAGGGCGGGCACAGGCGCCATGTCCTCCGCATCGATACCATTCATGATGCAGTGCAGTTTGTGGGCGAGGTGAGGATACAACTTCTGCCACGCCTCATGAACGGCCGGAGTATTGGCGACCACGACATCGGCGTGATTCATGATGTAGCGCTCGAGAAGAATGTCGGTTCGGG
>JBIKMK010000705.1:0-2798 GCA_044359315.1 Bryobacteraceae bacterium
TCAAATACCCGATGCTGTCTCGATTATTGTTTTCAATGATTTAGAAAATTTCGAGAATCGTGATCGCTCTTGGCACCCAGCCACAGCCTGCTAAACTAGGGCCAGATGCGGCGATTTGGCCCGGTTTTGGCGTTGATCATCGCGGGATTGATAGGCGGCGTCGGCTATCTGTATTGGCTCACCCGGCAACGCCAGGCAGGCCAGGCAACGGCAGCTCCGCCAACGCTGGATCAGTCGCTCAATTCACAAGCCAAAGAGTGGGCCTGGTCACAAACCGTGGGCGGCAAGACGGTGGTAGAAGTCCGCGCCAAGGATTTTCGCCAGGTCAAGGATCCGCCGGTGATCGAGCTGAATGGCGTGGAGCTCAAGATCTTCCATGGGGAAGAACAGAAGTTCGACCGCGTCTCCAGCGCCAAGGCTCAATTCTCCATCCCGGAAGGCAAGATGGTCTCCGAGGGCGAAGTGGACATCAAGCTGGGCGAGGTGCCCGAGGGCGCGCTCGCCGGCCGGCTGATGAACATCCACACCGCCGGTGTCACGTTTGAGAACAAGACCGGCCGCGCCGACACGGACCAGCACGCCACGTTTGTGATGGACGTGGGCGACGGTGAAGCCGACGGCGCCACCTACGACCCGCAGACGCGTGAACTGCGCCTGAAAAGCAACGTCAAGCTAAACTGGCGCGGCAAGGACCCCAAGGCATTGCCGATGCTGATCCAGGCCGGCGAATTGATCTACAAGGAAGCCGAGCATAAGGTCTGGCTGCTGGGCTGGTCCAAGTTCGCGCGCGACAAGCTGGCCATGTCCGGCGGCCCATCCATCATCACCATCGACGACGGCAATCTGCGGCTGGTGGAAACGGTCCAGGCCACCGGGGTGGACAAGCACCCGGACCGGACGGTCGAGTTTGGGGCGGAGCAACTGCAGATCATTTTGGCCGATGGCGCGCGCATCGAGAAGATCACCGGCCAGACCAACGCCCGGCTGACCAGTATCTCCAAGACCGGCCGCACTCAAGTCCGCAGCCAACGGCTCGATCTCAGCTTCGCCGACGAGAAGGGGACAAGCGTCCTCACCCAGGCCCTGGCCAGCGGAGCCAGTGTCGCCGAGTCATTCCCGTTGGTTGACCCCAAGCCTGAAAATCGCGTCCTGAAGTCCGATGTCATCGAGCTGAAGATGAAGCCCGGCGGCCGTGAGGTGGCCACCATGGACACCCATGCTTCGGGCGTGCTGGACTTCTTGCCCAATCAGGTGACCCAACGGAAACGCCACCTGGAAGCGGAGCGGATGAACATCCGCTATGGAGCCAACAACCAGATGGAATACTTCCGCGCGGTGAAGGTGACCACCCGGACCGATCCGGCCGCGCAACGCCCTGGCAAGCCCCAAACCACGTCCAGCGAGAACATGGAAGCAGGCTTTGACGCCAAAGGCGACCTGGCGCGCCTGGAGCAATGGGGCAACTTCCGCTATCAGGAAGGTGACCGGCAGGCGATGGCGCAGCGCGCCGTGCTGGACCAGCCGAAGAATCTGATGACGCTCACCAGCGAGGCCCGCGTCTGGGATGCGGCCGGGTCCACCGATGCCGATTCGATCGTCATCAACCAGACCAATGGCGACACCATCGCCCAGGGACGCGTGCGCACCGTGCGGGACCCCCACCGCGCCATCGCCGAACGCATGGTCACCAGCGGCAACAACAGCAAGATCCGCTACCAGGGCCAAGCCACTGTCTGGCAGAACGACAGCAAGCTGGATGCCGAGACGATCGACATCGATCGCGCCGCGGGCACCCTGGTGGCCGAGGAACGCGTGGTCAGCATGTTGCAGGACAAAAGCAAAGTGGTGACGGTGATCCGTGCCGCCCACATGAACTATTCCGACAAGCAAAAGGTGACCTACTATTCGGGCGACGTCTTCCTCACCCGTCCGCAGTTGACGGTGAAGTCCAAGAAGTTACGCGCCTATCTGGTGGAGGAAGATGCGGAGCGCTCCGCCACGCTGCCTGATTCGGGTCTCGACCGCGCGTTCGCCGAAGGCAACGTGGAGATCGTCCAGACCAATGGGCCCCGCACCCGCCAAGGGTTTGGTGAAGCGGCCGATTACTACGTCACCGATGGCAAGGTTATCCTCGAAGGAGGAGCGCCGCAGTTGACCGAAACGCAGCCTGGAGTGAAACCCAACGTGACCAAGGGCCGTCGTCTCACCTGGTTGGCCAATAGCGACAAGCTGACGGTGGAAGGTGCCGATGAAGCACCCGGCTCCAGCACCTTGCGCCGCAAGAAGCCCCAACCCGCGGCCACAGCCATTACGAAGAAATGAAGACTCTACGGACGGCGGAAATCTGCAAAGCCTACGGCGGCCGTCGCGTGGTCGATGGCGTGTCGGTGTACGTCGAACAGGGCGAAGTGGTGGGTTTGCTGGGCCCCAACGGCGCGGGCAAGACGACGTCGTTCTACATCATTGTGGGCCTGGTCAGTCCCGACGCCGGCAAAGTGATGCTGGACGACGTGGACTTAACCAATCTGCCCATGTACCAGCGCGCCCGCCGCGGCATCAGCTACCTGCCGCAGGAGCCCAGCGTGTTCCGCAAGATGAGCGTCGAGGAGAATCTGATGGCCATCCTCGAAACCCTGCCTATCCCCCAACGCGAACGCCGCGAACGCATGTTCCGGTTGATCGAGCAGTTGGGCCTGGAAAAGGTGCGTGAGAACCAGGGCTACATGCTCTCCGGCGGCGAACGGCGGCGTCTCGAGATCGCGCGTTCCCTAGTGATCGAACCCAGCTTCCTGCTGCTG
>JBIKMK010000708.1:0-2797 GCA_044359315.1 Bryobacteraceae bacterium
GAGGCCAACGCCTGATCGGGGCTGCCTTGCCGGATGCCTTCATAGGTGACGAAGAAGAATGAACGGTTGCGCTTGATGGGGCCGCCCAGCGTTGCCCCAAACTCATTGCGCTGGAAAAGGCCTTTCGGCACTCGATTGCGATTGTTCTGCCAGCTGTTGGCGTTCAAGTGATCGTTGCGCAGGAACTCCCAGCCGACGCCGTGGAAGCTGTTGGTGCCGTACTTGGTGGTCATGTTGACGATGCCACCCGCAGCCCGGCCGAATTCGGCGGAGTAGTTGGAGGTTTCCACCTTAAACTCACCCACTGCTTCGATCGGCACGGTGTACGCATTGCCCGATTCCGTGGTGCCGCGGCTTTCGCCGCCGTCGATCAGCACGCCATTCTGTTGCGCCAGGCCGCCGTTGATCTGGGCCGTCGTGCTGACGCCCACAATATCGCCGCCGGTGGGCCGCTGGCCGGAAGTAGGCAGCACGCCGGCCGCCGTCGCAGCCAGAGCCAGGGGATTGCGCCCGAGGATGGGCAATTCCACCACGCGCCGCGCTTCCACCACCTTGCCTAAGCCCGAAGTTTGGGCTTCCAGCTGCACCTGGGATGCCTTTACTTCCACCGCCTCCGTCACGGTGCCGACTTCGAGCGTCAGGTTGATGGTGGCGTTCAGGCCCACCGTCAGGGTCAGTCCAGAGACCCGGGCCGGGCGGAAGCCGGTACTGTTTGCCGTCACTTCATACTGGCCCGGCGCAAGGGCCGGGACGTAATAGAGACCCTCCGCATTAGCCGTGGCCTTGGAGGTGATGTTGGTTTGGATATTCCGCACGGCAACCGCCGCGCCCGGGATCACGGCGCCGCTGGAATCCGTGACGCTGCCGGTGACGGTGCAGCGCTCACCTTGCGCGAAGGCGAGGGCGGCGACGGCGCAGGCCAGAAGAAGAGCTCGGGAAACGATCATGGTCCACCTTTCTTAAGGCAGCATCATATCGCAACCACTACAATCGTCAACTATTTTCTTCAGCACTATTAAAACGATCAATTGGAGGGCCGTCGCTCGCCCTTCAGTGACCGGCGTGGGACGGCAGGATGCTGACGCCAGGGCGGCTGGGGCGCGGTACTATTCATAAAATGCGCTTCGCCCCTCGTCCGTTCATACTGGCCCTCCGTTTTCCGGTGATCACCCTCGCTCTGGCGGCGGGGCTCCTAGCACAACCCGCCGTGCAGACGGTCGCCGCCCGCGCTGACGTGCAGCGAGCTTTTGCCCACATCGATGAGAACCAGGCGAAGATCTTTGCCGAATGGATCCGGGTGACGGAAATCTCATCGCCCTCCAAGCAAGAACAGGCACGGATGGCCTATATGAAGGCGGCCATGGCGCGCATTGGACTTGAGGACATTCAGCAGGACGAAATCGGCAATACGTGGGGCGTGTGGAAGGGCTCCGGCGGTGGGCCGGAGACGGTGCTGGCCGCGCATATGGACACGGTGTTTCCGATGGAGACCAAGATCAAGGTGCGCGAGGACAACAACATCTACTACGCACCTGGCATTGGCGATGACACCGGGAATCTGGTGGCTACGTTGCACTCGATTGACGCCATGAAGAAGGCGGGCATCAAGCCCAAGGGCGACATCATTTTTCTGGCCACCGTTCAGGAAGAGATCGGCCTGCGGGGAGCCCACCACTGGCTGACTAAACGAGCCCGGAAGCCGGACCTGTTTGTGGCGGTCGATGGCGGTTTGGGGCACGTCTCCTACGGGGCGTTCCGCATCGAGCAGTACCGCTTTGTGTTTGAGGGGGCACCGATGCATACCCTATCCAGCCGCGGCCAGCCCAACTCGGCCCGGGCAGCAGCGAAAGCGATCGTTCGCCTGGGCGAGATGAAGCTGCCGGAACCGGAGGCGGGGTCGCGCATGCGGTTGCCGGTGGTGAATGTGGGCGTCGTCGGCGGAGGGACGGTGGTGAATGCCGTACCCGCCAGCGTCTTCTTCACGGCCGACATCCGGTCACTCGATAGCCCGACGGAAGCCAAACTGGTGGCTGAGGTACGGGCCATCGCCGAACAGGCGGCACGCGATGAAGGCGTGCGCCTGCGAGTGGAGCCGTTGATGGAGCCGATCGACTATTCGCAAGCCAAACCGAAAGAAGAGCGCCTCTCCCATCCGCTGGTCCAGACCGCGCTGGCTGCCTCCGACCAACTCAAGCTGACGGGCGACCTGAAGGCGGAAGCCCACGATGCCGGCGCGGCGGACCATAACATCGGTGTGTCACTGGGCATACCAGCGATCAACGTAGGGGCGACGCGAACCCGCGGAGCCCATTCACTGGACGAGAGCGCCGAGAAACTCTCCATCGTTCCCGGAGCAAAGTATCTGATTCTGCTGATGGCTTCTTTGGCGGACGTGAACTAGCCCGTTTCCCCCAGCCGGACCGTTTGCTAAACTTCGCGGCGGAGAACCTTATGGGTACTGAAATCAGTTTTGCGACGGGCCAACCCTGCTGGTTTGAACTGGCCACCACCAACCAGGCGGAAGCCAACAGCTTTTACGGACGGCTATTTGGTTGGGACGTAGTGGATGAGCCCATGGGCGGGGGGGAGGTTTACACGCGTTTTAAGGTGAAGGGTGGCGATGTGGCGGCCGCGTTTTCCATGCCCGCCGCCATGCTGACGCAAGGTACCACCCCCCACTGGGGCGTCTACTTCGCCACGCCCGATGTTGATTACTCCACTGCCGAGGTGACCCGGTTGGGCGGTAAAGTACTGCACGCTGCATCCGACGTGGCGGACTCGGGCCGTTTGAGTGTCT
>JBIKMK010000707.1:0-2797 GCA_044359315.1 Bryobacteraceae bacterium
CTGATTGTGGTCCACTGCAAGGGCGGCTACCGGAGCTCGATTGCCAGCAGCCTGTTGCGGCGGGCCGGCTTTGAGGATATTGCGAATCTCACTGGCGGCTATGACGCATGGAAGGCACTGGAGCCGGGTGGGGCAGCGCCGGTTTGCCAGAGTGCAGGCTGAACTGGAACTGGACCGTCTTGTTCGGGCCGCCCGATCAACCCGCCTTGAGGAAGTCATCGGGAGCCACGCCCGCTTGTTTGAGAATCGCACGTAGCGTCCCTTCAGGAAGTTCGCCGGAGTGGTTGGGGATTGTCAGGACGCGCCGGTTGATTGGGTCAACCCAGATCTCATGGCTACCTGCCGCCTGTCGGCCGAACACAAATCCAAACGTGCGCAATCTGCGAACGATCTCCCGGTACCGATAGCCAGCCAGCCGCCCCACGATTAGACACCAACAACAATCGAGAATTCGTGCTGCAGGTCCGCCGGAGGAAGGTCGTGCGCATCCCACTCCTGGCGAATTTCGATCAGCTTACGGGCCACATCGCGGGCGATCTCCAGCACCTCGGCGATCGTGCGGCCCTGGGCCACCAAGCCTGGCATCTGCGCCGAAGTAGCCAGGTAGAGCCCTTCCGGAAGACGTTCAATTTGAACACTCAAAGCAACTTCCATATCTCTATGATCCCTTAGTTTCAGCACGCGCATGACACCGCTGGACGCCTGCTGCTGGAGACGCCATAGGAAAGGCCTATCGGTAGCATAGGCGGAATCGCATTGTTTACCTGCTACGCGCGCTCTACCTTTAATGTGAGAGGCAGCACGTATCGCGCGAGAAGTTCAAGCCCCGGCACCAGCGCGGACGGAAGCCGCTGCAATGGCCTGGATGAGGCCGCCTTCTTAGATCCGCCCGGCGGGCCTTGGCATCGCAAGGAGTGGAACGAGACATGCTCACCAGTTGGTTAAGGAGAATTGAATGAAGAGAGTTTTCAAGATCAGGCTCACCGCTTTGGCGGCGGCATTGCCGTTGATTTTCGCGGAGGCCGCTGGGGCGCAGGATCAACCTACGTCCAATCAGTACTGGTGGCCGGACCGGATTGATCTGTCGCCATTGCGCCAGAATGCCAGCGAGTCCAACCCGCTGGGAGCGCAGTTCAACTATGCCAAGGCGTTTGCCACGCTGGACTTGGCGGCCGTGAAGAAGGATTTGCAGAAGGTGCTGACCACTTCGCAGCCGTGGTGGCCGGCTGATTACGGCAACTACGGACCGTTCTTCATCCGCATGGCGTGGCACAGTGCTGGTACCTACCGGGTGACGGACGGCCGCGGCGGGGCCGACGGCGGTCAATTGCGTTTTGAACCCTTGAACAGCTGGCCCGACAACGGCAACCTGGACAAGGCTCGGCGGTTGCTGTGGCCGGTGAAGCAGAAGTATGGGCAGAAGATTTCCTGGGGCGACCTGATGGTGCTGGCGGGCAACGTGTCGCTGGAATCGATGGGCTTTAAGACCTTCGGTTTCGCCGGTGGCCGCCGGGACGACTGGGAACCGGAGATCGTCAACTGGGGCAGTGAAAAGAAGTGGCTCGACGACAAGCGCTACAGCGGGGACCGCAAACTGGCCAAGCCGCTGGCCGCTGTGCAGATGGGCTTGATCTACGTCAACCCGGAAGGTCCCAACGGCAACCCTGATCCTCTGGCCGCGGCGCGGGACATTCGCGAGACATTTGGCCGCATGGCGATGAATGACGAAGAGACGCTGGCGCTGATCGCCGGTGG
The DNA here is from genome assembly GCA_044359315.1 of Bryobacteraceae bacterium. Classification (GTDB taxonomy): domain Bacteria; phylum Acidobacteriota; class Terriglobia; order Bryobacterales; family Bryobacteraceae; genus JAPKYZ01. Next base: position 1,756 of record JBIKMK010000707.1, read on the forward strand.
TCACACGTTCGGCAAGGCGCACGGTGCGCGTCCGCCCGCCGGGTGCCTGGGCCCCGACCCCGCCGCTGCCGGCACTGAGAAGCAGGGCTTGGGTTGGGAGAACAATTGCGGCAAGGGCAACGCCGGTGACACGATCACCAGCGGCCTGGAAGGCGCTTGGACGTCCACTCCGGCGGCCTGGAGCAATCAGTACCTGGACAACCTTTTCGCCTATGAGTGGGTGAAGACCAAGAGCCCCGCCGGGGCCACGCAGTGGATTCCGGCCAATGGCCAAGCCGCCAACCTGGTGCCCGATGCGCATGACAAATCCAAGCGCCACGCACCGATGATGTTCACCACCGACCTGGCGCTGAAGATGGACCCCAGCTATCGCCAGATCGCGATGCGCTTCCGCCAGAATCCGGAGGAGTTCCGCCTGGCGTTTGCCAAGGCATGGTTCAAGCTGACCCATCGCGATATGGGCCCGCGCTCCCGCTACCTGGGTCCGGAAGTGCCGAAGGAAGACCTGATCTGGCAGGATCCGCTGCCGAAGGTGGACCATGGGCTGGTTGATGCCAAGGACATTGCGGCCCTGAAGTCGAAGATTCTGGCCACTGGTGCCACCGGTCCGGAATTGATCCGCACCGCTTGGGCGTCAGCGGCCTCCTTCCGCGGCACCGACATGCGCGGCGGCGCCAATGGCGCGCGCGTCCGGCTAGCTCCGCAAAAGAATTGGGAAGCCAACAATCCGGCGGAGTTGGCCAAAGTGCTGCCGCTGCTGGAAGGTGTCCAGAAGGAGTTCAACCGGACGGCCGGCGGCGGCAAGAAGGTTTCGCTGGCGGACCTGATTGTTCTGGGTGGCAACGCGGCGATTGAGCAGGCGGCCAAGAAGGGTGGACTGACCCTGACGGTTCCGTTCACCCCCGGCCGGGCCGATGCCTCCGAAGCCCAGACCGATGCGGCCTCGTTTGCTCCGATGGAGCCCGCCTCTGATGGCTTCCGGAATTTCTTCCGCGCCGGGCAGAGCAATTCGCCCACCGAGATGATGGTGGAGCGGGCCAAA
>JBIKMK010000706.1:0-2797 GCA_044359315.1 Bryobacteraceae bacterium
AGCAGTTTGACGAAGCGGACGCCGCGTTCCACCATGCGGCGGGCGAGCAGGCACTGGCGGCCGAAGGGTTCTGAGGCTGGGTTGTCGAGACCGTAAAGCTTCCGCGTCGCCTCGGATTCCTGGCCCAGATCCACTAGGTCCGGAGCCTTCGACTGCATGCGGAAAGCCAGTTCATAGGCGGCGATCCGAGCGTCCAGCTCAGAGGTATTGGTGCGCTCCGCGCTGTGGCGCTGGTTCATCCAGTTCAGCAGGTCCAGCTCACGGCGCTGCTGTTCGGGCGACATCTCCTTCCGCCGGTGCAGATCGACAATCGGGGTGTCACCATTGCGGAACAGAGTGCCCTGATAGGCCGCGGGCAGGAAGCCATTGCCCCAGACGCCCGCGCCGCCAATGGTGGCGCCACGACGGTCACCCATGACGACGAAGCCGGGCAGATCCTGATTCTCCGTGCCCAGACCATAAGTCACCCAGGCGCCAATGGAGGTGCTGCCGGGGAACTGGTTGCCGGTGAGCGAGTGGTAGACCGCCGGGCCGTGGTTGTTGTTGTCCACCTTGACGCCATGGATGAAGGCGAGATCGTCCGCCACGCCCGAAAGATGCGGCAGCAGCGCCGACATCCAGCGGCCCGATTGGCCGTGCTGTTTGAAATCCCAGTAGGGCGGGATGATGCGGTTGGGCGCGGCCGAGAAGGTGGCGATTTCGCCGGTGGTATTGGCGGCCGTCGGCATTTGCTGCCCGGCGCGCTTGATCAACTCTGGCTTGTAGTCGAACAAATCCATCTGGCTGACGCCGCCTTCCATGAACAGGAAGATGCAGTTCTTGGCCTTGGCGGCATGATGCTGGGGCTTGGGTGTCAGCGGCTGCTCAGCGGTGGCGGCTTGCGCGGTGTCGGTGGCCAACAGGTCAGCCAGGGCGAGGCTGCCCAGGCCCAGGTAGGAGTCGAGCAGTAATTGGCGGCGGGATTTCATGCGGTGGCTCCTTGGACAAACCGGCAGCTATTCGACATACAAAAACTCGTTCGAGTTCAGCAGCACGCGGGCGGCGGCTTCCAGCGTAGCGTCCAGACGCTGGAACTGCTGCCGTTCAGCCGTCGTGGCGCGGCGGTTTAGCACCAGCGTAAAGAGGTGATCCAGCTGGCGGGCCGGCTCCTGCACTTCCTGCCGCACGCGACGCGCAAGGCTTTCCGCTTCCTGGTGCACTAGGTCGCCATTCATCATGGCCAAAGCTTGCAAAGGTGTCGTGGTGGTGCTGCGCCGGTCGCAGGATTCACTGAAAGGGATGGCATCAAAGGCGGCCATCATCGGCAGCGGCAAGGAGCGACGCTGGAAGATGTAGACGGAGCGGCGGCGGGCGTCGTCATCCTTCTCGTTCGGCTCCCACATCAGTCCGCCCGTGCGGCCGTAGCGCGCAAAGTCGGCCAAGTCATTGGGCAGTGGCGGAAACACGCTGGGGCCGCCGATCTCCGAATTCAGCCGACCGCTGACTGCCAGAATGCTATCGCGGATCGCTTCCGCTTCCAGGCGCCGGCGGTGGAAGCGCCAGAACAGGCGATTCTCGGGGTCCACCTTGGACGCCTTGGCGTCTTCCGGATGGTCAGCCGCTTGACGGTAAGCGTGGGAGAGCAGCATCTTCTTGTGCAGCGCCTTCACATCCCAGCCTGAATCCATGAAATCTACTGCCAGACGGTCCAGCAGTTCCGGGTGGCTGGGCCGGTCGCCATTGCGGCCAAAATCACTTGTCGTGCGGACAATACCCTCGCCAAAGTGATGCTGCCAGACTCGATTGACGAACACGCGGGCCGTCAGCGGATTATCGCGTGAGGCCAACCACTGACCCAGCGTGAAGCGCCAACCGCGGGTGGGGAACTGGCGGTAGCGGTCGGTTTCCAGCTTCGCGGGTTGGGAGTTGCCGGTGATGGCCGACAGGAACCCCGGCTCCACGGCATCGCCCGGTTGGCGGTAGTCGCCACGGACCAGGATGCGGGCCGGGGCAATGTCGGGTCCGGACGGCGGACCAGGCACTTGGCTCACCGCCAACACGGCTTGATTCCAGCGGCCCATCCGCCGCCGGAAGATGTCCAACTGCCCGTCCAGTTCGGCGAACTTGTTCTTCTCTTCCAGCGTGAAAATCGACTTGCCGGAATACTCCGCCAGCGCCTCACGGCGCACATCGGCGGTGCCCAATGCCTCAAAGCGCTTGGCCGGATCAATGCCGCTGGCGTAGGCCGCCTTTAGCTTCGTCAGCAGTTGAGCTTCGGAGGCTTCGAGCAGATCCTGCTCCTCTTTGTCCAGGGTACGGTCGGCGTTTTCGAGCAGCTCCGCGTGGCCCTCCCGTTCGGCGGCAGAGAAGATGCGGGTGTCCTTCAACCGCAGTTCCAAGCGCAGATCCGCTTTGGTCAGCTCCTTGGAAGGCTGGTTCTTGCGGGCGGCCACCAGCTTGGCCAGCAGCACTTTCTCGAACGCCTCCAGTTCCTTCTTTTCGGGGCCGTCATCCAGTTTGGCGCGATACTCGGCGGCCTTTGCCTTTGCGCGGTCGGCCCAGGTCTTGTCCTTAAAGGGGACATCGAGATCCTTGGAGGCTTGCGTGGTTTGGAAGAACGCCTGGAAGCGGTAGAAGTCGCGCTGCGGGATGGGGTCGTACTTATGGTCGTGGCACCGGGCGCAGCCGACCGACAAGCCCAGGAAGACCGAAGCCGTCGCCGTCGTCACTTCCGCCAGGTAGTTGGCGCGGACTTCAGCAGCCACTAGATTGGAGCGATCCCACGGAGCCAGGCGCAGAAAGGCCGTCGGGATGTAGC
>JBIKMK010000709.1:0-2795 GCA_044359315.1 Bryobacteraceae bacterium
ATTTCTTCAGCGGAACCCGAGTGGTCTTGTTCGCTTCGACGGTCACGTCCTGATCGACGCTAAACTGAGAACCCACCAGCTTCAGCCGGTACGTACCCGCCGGCAGAAGAATGCCGCTGCCCGCATTGTTGAATTCGTCGACGTGACCAAAGAACTTGTCATTGATCATCACCGCGCCGGTGTCGCCAGCAGCGATCGAGATAAAGCTCTCCGAGCCATCGCCGCCCAGCTTCAGCAGACCAAACGGGCCGGTGGGCAACGTGAGCGGCTTCAGCTTATAGCTAATCTTGGTCTTCTTCTTGGCGGCCACGGTCACCTTGGTGGTGAAATCCTCGAACCGCGGGTCCTTCAGCGATACTTCGTGTTCGCCCGGCGCGATCGTGTACTTTTCCGGCACCGTGAAGCGGGAGGCGGGTCCAATATACTTGCCATCGACGAACAATCCGGCATTACCGGGCTTGCCACGGGCAACAATTGAACCATCCTGGGCCATCAAGGCGGCCGCAGAGAGTGCGAATAAAACAGATGAAGTCAAGATCCTCATAGCATCCCTAGACTATCAAACCTGGGCCCCCAGCGGGGAGAGGTGGGCCGGAGACACGCCCGTGTTACAGTGAGGCCATGCGGGAGAGGGCATCAGGCGTCGCGGAATCTGCCGTCCGCACGCTCGAACTAGCTGTCTCAAATACTATCCGGGGCAAGGCCGAGGCGATTCGCCTGGCGGTCTCCTGCCTGCTGGCGCGGGGCCACCTGCTGATCGAAGATGTGCCCGGTGTGGGCAAAACAACGCTGGCCCATGCGCTGGCCCGCGCCGCCGGTTGTGGCTTCCATCGCCTCCAGTGCACCTCCGACATGCTGCCGTCCGATATCGTGGGCGTCACCATTTACAATGCGTTGACAGCGGAGTTCGAATTCAAGCGCGGACCCGTTTTCACCAACTTCCTGTTGGCGGACGAGATCAATCGCGCCACGCCCAAAACGCAGTCGGCGCTGCTGGAAGCAATGAATGAGGGTCAGGTTACCGTCGATGGCGAGACCCACCTGCTGGCGGCACCCTTCATGGTGATTGCCACCCAGAATCCAGCCGAACATCACGGCACGTATCCCTTGCCGGAATCGCAACTCGACCGGTTCCTGCTGCGCATCACCCTCGGCTATCCGGACCTGGTCAGCGAACGCGCCATCATCCGGCAGCAAGATGATGGCACCAGCGCCCACGCCGTTCCGGTACTCGCGCGCGAAGAGCTGTTGGAAGCGCAGGCTCGCGTGGCGGAAGTGGCGGTGGATGACGCGTTGGTGGATTACGCACTGGCGATCGTGGCCCGCACGCGTCAGCATGAAGCCCTCTCGCTGGGCGTCAGCCCCCGCGGTGCCCAGGGCATCTACCGTGTGGCGCAAGCCATGGCCCTGATGGCGGGCCGCGATTACGTTATCCCGGACGACATCAAGCAGGTCGTCATCCCGGTCTGCGCCCATCGCGTGATGCTCAACACCCGGTCGACCTTGTCACAACGCGGAGCGGGGGCTGCCGAGCGCGTCATGGAAAGCATTCTCTCTGAAATCGCCGTGCCGCTCTAGCCGCGGCGCGCCGTCAGCGCGGCAGCAAGTGCTTTTGCACTTTGCCCAGCGCATTGCGGGGCAGGGAAGGCACGGTGACAAACGCTCGCGGCAGCTTGAAGGAGGCCAGCGCGGCGCGGCAGCGGGCTTCCATTTGGGCCGGGTCAATCGACGCACCGTCGCGGGCCACCAGATAAGCGTAAGGCAGTTCTCCCCGGGCTCGATCCGGCACACCCACCACGGCCGCCTCGGCCACTTCCGGCTGTTCCAGCAGGAACTCTTCAATCTCACGCGGATAGATATTGAAGCCTCCGGAGATGATCAGGTCGCTGCGGCGCCCTTGCAGCGTGTAGTAGCCGTCGGAGGTCTTCATGCCCAAGTCACCGGTGCGGAACCAGCCATCGCTGAAGGCGGCCTTGGAGGCTTCTTCGCGCCGCCAGTAGCCGGAGCCGACGTTGGGCCCTTTTACAAAAAGTTCGCCCGTTTCACCCTCGCCCACCGGCTGACCGCCAGCATCCAGAATCTTGACGGAAACACCTGGCAACGGCAATCCGACGCTCCCCGGCCGCCGTTCTCCGGCATAGGGATTGCTGATGTTCATCAGCGTCTCGGTCATGCCGTAGCGTTCCAGAATGATGCTGCCGAACCGTTCGCCAAACTCCTGCATCAGCTGCGCCGGTAGCGGCGCGGAACCACAAACAAACAGGCGCGCCGTGCGGCCCACTTGTCGCGCCGTCTCCGGCTCCAGTTCCATCAGCCGGACATACATCGTCGGCACGCCGAAGAACAGTGTCGGTTGGAACTCCAGCAGCTCCGCTCCAATGCGGCCCGCTTCAAACCGCTCCAGCAGCCGCAACCGCAGGCCGCTGGCCAGCCACGCGTGCAGACCATTGCCCAGGCCATGCACATGGAACAACGGCAGGCCGAGCAGCAGCCGGTCCGCCGACGTGATCTGCCAGGCGGTGAGGATGTTGGCCGTGTTGGCCGCGAAATTGTTGTGCGTGAGAACCGCGCCCTTGGAGACGCCCGTGGTACCGGAGGTGTAGATCAACGACGCGGCGTCATCGCCATCGGGGGCCGCAACCGGCCGCTGGTCCGGCATCCCCGCCGCCTCGGCCATCAACGTGTCGATCGGCCATGCGGGAAATGCCGCTGGCACGTCCCCGGCCGCAATCAGCGCCTTGGGCTCCGCATCGGTGAGAATGTGGGCCAGTTCCCGCTCACGATAGAGAATGTTC
>JBIKMK010000710.1:0-2794 GCA_044359315.1 Bryobacteraceae bacterium
GCGCCCGGATGCATCTTCTCGAACTCGATCTGCGCGAAACCGGCATAATCGCCGCTCAACTTGTAGAACTCCCCGGTGAGCGTGGTGTTGTGGCAGGCATAGCCGAACAGCGCCGCCCGCAGCTTGCCGTCCGCGCCTTTGAGCGCCAGCACGGGAACGCTGTGGTCGACGGCACCTTGCGGATTGACCCCGATGGTGACCTTGCCATTGGAATTGAACTGCCGCCGGTTCACGGCAAATGGTGCCGTGCCTTCGCCGTAGGAAATCTCGCCCGGTTGGAGGTCACCAATGGCCGCACCGATGGTGTCAATCAGCGTTTTGGTGAGCATCTGGGCGTAATCGCGAACGCGTTGGGACTCCTCGGGGGAGAAATCGAACATGGTGTTGAGGTTCTCGCGCACCATGGGTCCGGTATGGGTGTGCGAGGAGTTCAGCATCAGCCGGGACCGGTCCAGCCCCCAACGCTTCTGGCACTCGGCACCAATCTGCTCAGAGATCGCGCGCGGGAGGCCAATGATGTCGGTGGTGACGATCACGGCGCGCTGGCCGCGCTTGTCTTCCATCGCGATGGCCTTGGCCCAAAGATCGTGCACCACACCTTCTGAGGGCTTGTTCCGGTTGCCATAGCCGGACATCCAGATGGGGCCGCCGGGCGTGATCTTCATGCGCGCCACACCGATCTTCCAATCCGCGGCGGAAGCCGTTGACATTAGCGCAATCAGTAGGGCAAAACCCCTCAACAACGTCATCTTTCTGTTATAGACTAAGTGCTTCACAGAGTTCTCCCAAATGAATTTCTTCGCACAGTCACTCCGTTGTGCGCTGGCGGCGATTCTCATCGCTGTACCGGCTTTCTCCCAGGCCACCTCCACGGGAGGCGATATCCGCGGCGCCGTGGTCGACCCCAGTGGCAGTGCTATTGCCAAGGCTCGCGTCACGTTGACCGATGACGCCCGCGGAATCAATCGCGCGGTGGAGAGCAATGCGGACGGCGCGTTCATCCTAGCTACGGTACCACCCGGCCTATTCAAATTGCGCGTCGAAGTGCCGGGCTTCACCACGAAAGTGATCGAGGGACTGGAAGTGCGCGTCGGTGATGTCGTGTCGCAGCTGATCCAGATCAGTGTCTCCTCGGTCTCCACTGAACTGGTGGTGGCGGCTGACATTCAGACCGTCGAGGTGGAGCGCACGCAGCAATCAAGCACCATCGAACAGAAGCGCATCAATGGCCTCCCGATCAACCGCCGCAACTATCTCGATTTCGCGCTGCTGGTGCCGGGCGTGGTGGAAACAACGTCGCTGGTGGATGACACCTCTTTCCGCCCCATCCAGACACCGCAATCGGGCCTGAGCTTTGGCGGCTCCAACGGCCGCGGCAATGGGTTCTTTATCGATGGTGTCGAAAACTATCTGACCTCCGGCGGCGTCCGGCCCAGCGTTTCGCAGGAGGCCGCGCAAGAGTTCCAGATCAACCGCAATAGCTTTTCGTCAGAGTTCGGCAATGCTTCCGGCGGCGTGATCAACATCATCACCAAGACCGGCTCGAATGCTCTGCACGGCAACCTGTTCGGGTTCCTCCGCCACCGCAGCATCCAGGCCCGCAATTACTTCGACCCGGGCAAGTCGGCCTTTACGCGCACGCAGGCCGGTGGCACGTTGGGTGGAGCGCTGAAGAAGGATACGACCTTTTTCTTCCTCGCCTATGAACGGCTGGGCCGCCAGGAGACCAATTTCGTCCCGCTGCTGCAGGACCGCTCGGTGTTCAACTCCCTCACACCGTCGCAGAATGCGCTGTTCCGTTTTCTGGACACGACCGGCAATCCGGCCCTGGTGGGACTTTCGCGCCTGGGCCGGGCCCAGTTGACGCCCGCCAACAATCCGCGGGTCTTGCAGTTATTCAACTCCAATAGCGGTACGTTTCCGTTCAAGGAGAATCTGAACACGTTCTCGTTGCGTCTCGATCATCGTTTCAGCGACAACCACAACGTCTTCTTCCGCAGCAACACCACCTGGAACTTCCAGCAGAATTCGGCCTTTGGGGCCCTTGATGGCTTCAACCGCGGCCGTTCGCTGGATATCGCGGATTCCACGGCCGTGATCGGCGACACGATGGTGATCAGCCCGCGCTTCATCATCGAGTCACGGCTGATGTTCAACTACAACCAGTTGGATGTGCTGCCCACCGACAAGTTCGGCCCCGAAATCAACATCAACGGCGCGGGCTTCTTTGGCCGCCAGATCTTTCTGCCTTTTGACGGAATTGAGCGCCACTACCAGGCCATGCAGAACTTTACCGTCACCAAGGGCAGCCATACGGTGAAGTTTGGCTACGACATGAACCCGGTGCGCAACAACAACCAGTCAGAGACTTTCTTTGGCGGCCGGTTTACGTTCAGCGAGGCGTTGCCGCTGGCGCTGGTGTTGCAGGTGGCTTCCGGAGACCCGACGCTGCCCACGCAATTGGGCCAACTGCTTGGCGCCACCGGCCGCACGGACCTGATCCCCTCCCTCAGCGCCCCCATCACGGCACTGCAGTCATATGCCCTGGGGCTTCCCATCCTTTACCAGCAAGGTTTTGGCGACTCCAATTATGTGATCCGGACTGGCCGCTATTCGGGCTTTCTGCAGGACACATGGAAGGTGAATCGCAACCTGACGCTGAACTACGGCGTGCGGTATGAGATTGAGCGCCACAACCCGATTGTGCCGCGCGACAACAACAATTTCGCGCCCCGCTTTGGCTTTGCCTGGTCTCCAGCGAAGGATGGCAAACTGGCCATTCGCGGCGGCTACG
>JBIKMK010000711.1:0-2792 GCA_044359315.1 Bryobacteraceae bacterium
GTGCGTCGCCCGGTCGATCACTTCTTCGGTGGGCAACTCTTCCACCGCCAGCACCGGACGGTACGTGCGCGAATCGCCCTGCACGCCCACGCTGCGCACGGGGACCACCCAACCTTCGGGCGTCGCCTCCACTGGAGCCGCCACATCAGAGCACAAACAGCGGATGGCCAAGCCCGGTCCCGGGAACGGATGCCGGTCCAGCAGTTCATCCGGCAGTTTCATCGTCCGCCCCAGCACCCGCACTTCGTCCTTATAAAGATCCCGCAACGGCTCGACAATGCGGTTGGCTTCCATCAAGCGCTGAATGCCGGCCACACGGTTGTGGTGCGTCTTGATCAGGTCGGCTTTCTTGGTGCCGCCGGATTCGATGGTGTCGGGGTAGATGGTGCCTTGGCCCAGAATCCATTCGCCATCAAGAAAGCGGCCGCGCTCGAGAATGCGTTCCTGCACGCGGACAAACTCTTCGCCAATGATGTGCCGCTTGCGCTCCGGCTCGGTAACGCCCGCCAACTGTCCCAGAAACTCGGCGCGCGCATCCACCACTTCAAAGACGCCGTGGCCGAAGCCTTCAAACGTCTTCTCGACAAACTCCGTCTCGCCTTCGCGCATCAGGCCCGTATCGACATAGACGGCATGGACCCGCTCCGCCCCCAGGGCCCGCACACAAAGCGCGGAGGCCACCGTGGAATCGACTCCACCGCTCGCAAAGAACAGCACGCTCCGCCCGGCGGCGATCTCCTGCACCTGACGCTCAATCTCGGGCAACTGCTGCTGTGGGTCCCAATCCTTCACGCAGCCGCAAATACCAAACAGGAAATTCTCGAGCAGCCGCCGTCCCCGCAGCGTGTGGACCACTTCCGGGTGGAACTGCACGCCGTAAAGCTTGCGCTCTCCATCCTCGATGGCCGAAACCGGGCAGGTGGCCGTGGTGGCCGTGCGGCGAAAACCGGGCGGCGGCGTGCGGACCTGATCACGATGGCTCATCCACACCGGCTCATCCGCATCAAAGCCCTTGAGCAAACCGGAAGCATCATCGACATGCAGCGTCGCCTTGCCGTACTCGCCCTTGTCGCCCAGCGCCACCTCGCCGCCCAAGCCGTAGGCCATCAACTGCAAGCCATAACAGATGCCCAGCACGGGCACGCCGAGCGCGTAGAGCTCTTTCTCCGTAGTTGGGCTGTCGGGCGCGTAGACGCTGGCCGGGCCGCCGGAGATGATGATGCCGCGGCGATCAGCCAGCGATGCTGCGGGGACATCGCTCTGCTGGACATCGGCATAAATGCCCAATTCGCGGACGCGGCGGGCGATCAGGTGGCAGTACTGCCCGCCCGTGTCGAGGACGGTAATTTGCGGGGTCAAACTCTACTGTCGCGCGACAGAGGGGTGCGTTTCAAGCGGCTGAGCTGAAGCTGGTCGGCCCGAAATGCTAAATTGAGGCACAAAAGTGAGTCGCTGCGAGAAAAAGTCATGCGATACTCGGGCTAGACCGATGACCTCGAGAACCCAGCCGCGCATTTGCGTGTTAGCCAACTTGGCTCACCGTTGGCTGGCGCTGTTGCTGGTGCTGGTCCTCCAGCTCCCCGTTGCCGTAGCGGCCGGGCGCGTATTGGCCGACGACGTATCCGGGATGGCCTGTTGCCGCAAAGGGCAAAGGCATTCCTGCTGCCATCGGAAGCGCTTAGCCCCGGGTGCGGTCACGATCGGTAGCGCTGCTTCCTGCTCCAAGAATTGCTGCGGAACTTCGGTAGCTCCGCTCCGCACGTTGATGTCACCGGGCGCTTTGGTTTTGCCTGCCCCTGTGCGCCAGGCCAGTGCCGCTCCGGTGTCCGTGGCGTACATGGTCGCTTCGCAATGCAACCCGTCCCAGTGGCAACGCCCTCCCCCCGTCATCGCCTAACCTGCCCGGCCATTCTTCCTTAGCCCTTCAACCAACTGAATAGGAGTTGCGCCCATGGAGTTTATCCAGCGGCTGCTGCTCGTTTTCGTGTCTGTTACTGCGTTGGCCGCGGATGCGGGTGCTGTGGCAGACCGCCTGCTGGCGCCGTGTTGCTGGCGCGAATCGGCCCGCGTGCACCAGTCGCCCCAAGCGGCCCAGATGCGCCGGGAGATCGCCCAGCGGCTAGCCGCCGGCGATAACGAGGAGCAGATTATTGCTCAATATGTTGCCCAATACGGAGCGCGGATTCTCCGCGATCCACCAGGCCATCAACGTTGGTGGCTTGATCTGATGCCGGTCGCCGCGACTCTCGCGGGATTGGCCGTGCTGATGCGGTTCATCCAGCGTTCGTTGTCAGTAAGAAGTACATGAGCATGGCTTGTTCCCTGTTGGGGTTGAGTTTCTCCCCGGGGAGCACGCCTGGTGCCTGAATTATCAGAGCAAGCGCGTTGACTATCTGGCCGCCGTGACGAAAGTCATCAACTGGGACTTCGTCGGTGAGCGTTACGAGGCGCTGGCGAAATGACGCCCTCAAGCTCCGCCGAGATGCCGTGGCCCGCGCATAACGGGTATCCGCCATCGGCCGGAGCAATGCGGCGTTCGCGCCAGTGGAACCGTGTGAAATCGAGAAATAGCTAAAGGGAGATGTTTATTGTGAAAGTACTGAGTACGATTGGCATACTGTCAGCACTCGCCACCATGGCGTCGGCGCAGAATATCGGCGGGTCCATTTCCGGCCAGATCCTGGACTCTCAGGGCCTCGGCATCGAGAATGCCCGGGTGGAGGTGACGCGCCAGTCCACGGGCGTCAAGCAGGCGGTCACTACCGACCACTCCGGCCGATTTCTCGTCCCGA